>CAMCOJ010000248.1 GCA_945876405.1 uncultured Ruminococcus sp. | reverse complement strand
ATATATGGGTGCAACTGATGTAAAAGCAGTTGAGGAACTCAGAAAACTTAAAAACACAGAAATCAAGATTTCTTATGATACACAGAGAACAAGACTTCATGCAAAATCATATGTATTTTACCGTGACACAGGATTTACGACAGCATATGTTGGTTCTTCAAATTTATCAAATGCAGCTCTTTCAAGTGGCCTGGAGTGGAATCTGAAAATTACAGCACACGATCAGCCTCATACAATCAGAAAAATAAATGCAGCATTTGAAAACTACTGGAACAGCAATGATTTTTCATCTTATTCAGCTGATGACAGAGAACAGCTTGCACTTGCTCTTAAAGCAGAAAAATATCATACTGATACAAGTGACTATAGCTTTGATATACGTCCTTTTTCTTATCAGCAGGAGATCCTGGACAGGCTGAATGCAGAACGAACAATCCGAAATCACTATAAGAATCTTGTTGTAGCTGCAACAGGTACCGGCAAAACTGTTATTTCTGCCTTTGATTACAAGCGTTTCAGATTGACTAACGGCGGACGGTCAAGACTTCTTTTCGTGGCTCACAGGAAAGAAATTCTTAAACAGAGCTTAAAATGTTTCCGTGGCGTATTGCATGACGGAAATTTCGGTGAACTTTTCTTTGGCGGCGAAAAACCGGACAGCTTTGATGCACTTTTTATTTCAATAGAAACTTTCAACTCACAGAAGCTGGATGAAAAGATAACTCCTGATTTTTATGACTTCATCGTGGTCGACGAATTTCATCATGCAGCAGCTCCTACGTATCAGAGATTGCTCGAATATTTCAAACCTAAGGTAATGCTTGGCCTTACCGCCACTCCGGAACGTATGGACGGCAAAGATATTCTTGCATATTTTGGTAACAGAATTGCTGCTGAAATTCGTTTGCCGGAAGCAATTGACAGAAAGCTGCTTTGTCCATTCCATTATTTTGGAATATCAGATACAGTTGATCTTCAGAATGTAAAATGGTCTCGTGGCGGATACGATAAAACCGAGCTTTCAAAAGTGTATACCGGCGATGATATTCGTGTAATGCTTATTGTTGAACAGCTGAAAAAATACGTAACAGACATCGATAATGTAAAAGGACTTGGCTTCTGCGTATCAAAAGCTCATGCTGAATTCATGGCATTACGTTTCAGTGAGAGAAATATACCATCAATTGCTCTGACTTCTGACAGCACCGCTGAGGAAAGAAATACTGCTCAGGCGCGTCTTGTAAACGGTGAAATCAAGTTCATATTTACTGTTGACCTTTACAATGAAGGTGTGGATATTCCAGTTGTTGATACTATTATGTTCCTTCGTCCGACAGAATCACTTACAGTATTTTTACAGCAGTTGGGACGAGGTCTGCGATTAAGCGAGGGTAAAGACTGTCTTACCGTTCTTGATTTTATCGGGCAGGCTCACAGAAAGTATAGCTTTGAATCCAAGTTTGCTGCACTTCTTGGAAATACCAGGAAAAGTGTAAAGGAAGAAATTGAGCGAGGATTCCCTCTGCTGCCAAAGGGCTGTTATATCAAACTTGAAAAACAGGCTCAGAGCTATATTCTTGAAAATATACGTCAGGCGGTTGGCAACAGAAATGCTATAGTAAACCGTATAAAAACATTTTCTGAGGATTCAGGAAAAGAAATTACTCTGTCAGACTTTCTTAATTTCTACAACATTAAAATTGAGTCCGTATATGCTACTAAGTATAGTTTTTCAAGACTTTGCGTAATGGCGGGAGTAAAGGAAGATTTTAATGAAAAACTTGAAGAAACTGTCACAAAATCTCTTCCGAGACTTTCCTATATGGACTCTCACAGGCTGATTGAATTCGTAGCGGACTATCTGCCGAAAATCAGGGAATTCAGTGTCGATGATTTTAGCGAACTCCAGATAAAAATGTGGCAGATGCTGCAGTTTACTATCTGGCAGAAATCCTGGGAAGAGTGCGGATTTAAGGATTTGCTTGATGGATTCAGACAGATCGCGGATTCACCGGTGATGATGAATGAAATTCTGGAACTTCTTTACTATAAGTATGACAGAATCGACTTTATAGATGAACCGGTTGACGTTGCTTTTGAATGTCCGCTTGATGTTCATTGCAGCTATACAAGAGATCAGATTTTAGTTGCACTTGACTTCATGAAGCCTAATACCTTGCGTGAAGGCGTAAAATATCTTGAGGACAAGAAAACAGACCTGCTGTTTGTAACCCTAAATAAAGCTGATAAAGAATATTCACCTACAACTATGTATGATGATTATTCCATCAATGAAACGTTATTTCACTGGCAGAGTCAGAGCACAACAACACCGCAAAGTAAGACAGGTCAGCGTTATATGAATCACAACAGGCAGGGCAGCAACGTTATGATTTTTGTACGTGAGTATAAAAACGGTAAGCTTGGTGCATCTCCTTATACCTTCCTCGGTTTGGCTGACTTTATAAGCAGTGAGGGAGAAAAGCCGATGAACATAGTCTGGAAACTGAGAAAGCCAATACCTGCAAAGTATATAAAGAATACGAGTCAGATGGATGTTGTTTGATAACAATTAATATTTATAACAAAACTTAACTGGTGTGATTTATATTTGTTAGGAGATGATTTTATGCTTTTAGAATATTTACAGATTAATTATGAAGTGAATGAACCTATATTTTTATCTGATATTGATTTGCCGGTTTCTGACACAAATCTTCGTCAAATGTTTAAGGCTCTTTGTGACAGTGGGAAAATACAGAGATATGATACAGGAATCTATTATATAAAAGGATCATCCAGATTAAAGGGAGGAACAAATATCTCTGCCAGTGAAGTTGCAAGATGTAAGTATATTTCCAGAAAAAACAGAATAGAAGGATACTATTCTGGATATACTTTTGCAAATCAGCTAGGATTGACAGCGCAGGTGCCGTATACACTTGAAATTGTAAGTAATGAGGCAAGCTCAAAGTACAGAGAAGTAAATGTTAAGGAACAGAGGATTATTCTGCGAAGACCAAGAACAGAAGTTAATCGGGATAACTGCAATGTGCTTCAGTTGCTTGACTTACTGAAAGACCTTGATCAGTATACAGACGAAGATATTGATTCTGTTTCAGAAAAAATATCCTTTTATGTGAAAAGGAATAATATAAAAAGAGAAGATGTTGACAAGTATATTTCGTTGTTTCCGACAAAAGTTTATAAGAGTATTTATGAAGCGAGGTTATATAATGTATTTGCATAATGACAGAGAATTATTCCATGAGGTAATTATATCAACATCCGAATCACTTGGAATAGTAGTGCCAATAGTAGAAAAGGATTATTATGTAACAATGCTTTAAAAAATTGTCCGAGCTATGTCCGGAGTGTGTTTTTAAAGGAGGAACATCTCTTTCCAAATGTCATAGAACGCGAAGAGGCATTTGAACGTCTTGAAATGGATTCTGAAAAGAGTGAAGCCGGAAATGCAAGAGAATTTATCATGCCTAATACTGACAAACAGGCTGTTGAAATAGAATGGATACTTGATACTCCGGTAAGAGAAGATTTATATGAATACATAATCAATACGTAGGAGATTTATATGAAAACAATAAGAGTAACTGCAGCAGTAATATGCAACTCACTTGAAAAACCTACAAGAATATTTGCCACAGAAAGAGGTTACGGCGAGTTTAAGGGCGGTTGGGAATTTCCCGGCGGAAAAATTGAACCGGATGAAACTCCTGAGGCTGCAATAATCAGAGAGATAAAAGAAGAACTTGATACAGAGATCATTCCGTTCAAAATGTTCCATACAGTCGAATACGATTATCCTGATTTTCATTTGTCAATGGATTGTTTCTATGCGACAGTGAAAAAAGGAGAACTCATTCTTAAGGAAGCAAAATCTGCAAAGTGGCTTTCAGCTGATGAACTTGATTCCGTAAACTGGTTGCCGGCAGATATGGAAGTAGTGGAGATTATCAGAAAAAAGATGAACGAATAACATTGACATTTATGAATGATTAAAAGAGGTAACAGTAATGGAAAGAACAATAAAAGTAACTGGAAAAGGTAAAATCTCAGTAAAACCAGACACAATCAGACTGACAATAACCTGTCTCTTATACACATCTCCGAGCCCACGAGACAGGCAGAAATC
>CAMCOJ010000247.1 GCA_945876405.1 uncultured Ruminococcus sp. | reverse complement strand
TTTCTGCCTGTCTCGTGGGCTCGGAGATGTGTATAAGAGACAGATTTCCTCCATGCCGGCATTCATCTGGTCAATCCCTGATTTAAGCAATGGTTCATTTTCCTCAAGGGTCTTAAGAGTAGAAGTCATTTCATTTTCATTTTTACTGATCTCATCAAGACCGTCAAGGAGTTCCTTTTCTTTCTTTTCAAGTTCTTCTTTTCCTTCAGCAAGCTTTATTTCGTTTTTAAGAAGTTCGAATCTCGCAGAACTGATTCCCTGCGCACCCTGAATCATACCATCATTGAATTTTTTCAGTGCATCTTCGAGTTCTGTCTTATTATCAGCGAGTTCTTCTTTTGCGTTGTCAAGCTCTTCTTTGGCATCATCAAGTTTTTCTGACACGCTGTCCTTAAGCTTTTGATTAATTTTATCAATTTTTTCCTGACGAATGATTACATTTATCTTTTCTTCCGTGATGCCTGATGCGTATGTACTGCCTACACCGTCGACACCTTCGAGAGCGGGTATAAGAGTGTCATTTGCATAGTCTGAAATCTCCTGAACATTCATACCCTCAACACTTAGTGCGGCTACCATAACAGGCATCATATCCGGATTTAGTTTCATAATCATAGGACTTCCGACTTTATCTCCCCATGCTGATGTAAGCATATCAAGACTTTCTCGCATATCAATTGTAACTGAATCCATATTGGCACTGTCATCAAATTCAAGTATAACAAGTGATACATTTTCCTGTGATGTGGAATTTATATTTTTTATATTGTTAAGGGTTGACATTGACTGTTCAACCGGTCTGGTAACTATCTGCTCTACCTCTTCAGGACTTGCACCTATATACGTTGTCATAACGACAGCATACGGAAGATTTATACTCGGAAGCAAATCCGGAACCATTCTTGTAAAGGATACAATACCCATCACAAGAACAATCACTACACAGACAAATACCGTAAACGGTTTTTTGACGCTTTCTTTTGAAAACATTGAATTTCACCTTTCTAAGATTATTTATCATAAATTAACAATTATCTTTGATTATAGCATATTTTCGACGAAAAAACAATGAAAAAATCGTGAAAATGCTAAATTATTTACACAATTTTTCAGAGATAAATATCAAAAAATTTATATATTTCCTTTAAAAAGCTCGTTTCATCTATGTAGTGAAACGAGCTTTTTGTTATCTTTTTATAAAATATTCTTCATACCACACAAGGAAAGTATAAATGGTCCATACTTTCCTCCAGTTATCAGAATTTCCGTTCTTGTAATCTTCAAATATCGCATTTATTTCATCGATGTTAAAGAACTCTCCGGCATAGTCACTGTTGAACTTTTCACGAACATCGGAATTGTAATTATCATCAGCAAGCCAGATTCGAATCGGCACGATAAATCCAAGTTTTTTTCTGAATGCAATTTCTTCAGGAAGCACTTTTGCGGCAGCTGTTCTGAATGCGACCTTGTTCTGTTCTTCATTAACCTTAAACTTTGAAGGCATACGTGAGGCAATGTCAAATACTCTTCTGTCAGTGAGCGGCATTCTGATTTCAAGTCCGCAGCATGTACTCATCTTGTCAACATTCAGATAAATGTCACCTTCGAGCCAGATCTGAATGTCTACATCAGACATTTTTGTAAGTGGGTCAAGACCTTCAGTTTCTTCATAGATATATTTTACAAGATTTATAGGGAGGACATCAGGGTTGTAGTTCTTAAGAATTTTTTGTTTTTCTTCTTCCTTCATAATGTTGGTATTGCCAACATAGAATGTCTTCAGGTTTTCGCCGTAACGTTCAGCGTTTCTGTACATATTGTATCCACCGAAGAATTCATCAGCACCTTCTCCTGAATAGCAAAGGGAAGTGTGTTCAGCTGTTGCTCGGCATGCTATGGCAAATACAATTGCTGATGCATCACCGAGTGGCTGTTCCATGTTATACATTACATAAGGTACAGCATCAAAATACTGTTCAGGAGTAATAAGGCATGTGTTATGACCACGATTAAGAATGTCTGCAGTTTTCTTTGCAAGTTTTGACTCGTCGAATCTTTCGTCATCATATCCGCATGAATTTGTCATCTGTACATCAGAAACAGCAAGTACATATGAGGAATCAACACCACCTGAGAGAAATGATTCAGCAGTTTCATCAGGTGTTTTTACTTCTTCTGTCATTTGTTTTACTGTTGTATGGATTTCATCTGCCCACTGTTCAAGGGTTTTGCTTTCATCAGGCCTGAATTCAGGTTTCCAGTAACGAACAATTTCTGCCTTTCCGTTCTGCCATGTGAGATGGCAACCCGGCATAAGTTTTTTCAGACCCTTGAAAAACGTATCTTCACCTGCTACATATGTAAGTGACATGTAAATCTGAAGCATATCTTTATTGATTTCTTTTACAAAACCTTTTTGTTCTGTAATATCACGGATCATAGTACCATAAAGAAATTCATTATCTTTTGTAATATAATAATAAAACGGTTTTGTTCCGAAATGATCTCTCACACAGAATAATTTCTGCTCTTCATTATCCCATATTGCAAAAGCGAACATTCCGTAAAGATGATCAGCTATTTCACAACCCCATTTTTCATAGGCCTTTATAAGTATTTCTTCTTCTCTTCTTTCGCGCGACAGGGAAGTTTTTATACCAAGAGTGTCACAAAGTTCTTTCCAGTTTCTGATATGTCCTCTGTATGTTTTTAATTCTGTCATCGTTGTTTACCCCTTACAAATAAGTAACGGAATGCCGTACTTGCATTCACATGTAAATATTATACCATATTAGTATATGCATTTCAATATAAAATATGTACCGGAATGATTAGTTTTGGTTCAATTGAAAAAAGTACGATTTTTTTGAAAAAAAATGTTGACAAAGAACGGATAATTTGATAACATTATTTTTGGGAATAAAAGTCATAACAGAATTATGACACTAATTTTCAAAATAATTATCAAGGAGTTTTAACTATGGCAATACGTATTGGTATTTTAGGTTATGGAAATCTTGGAAAAGGTGTTGAATATGCTGTCGCACAGAATGATGATATGTGCCTTAAGGCAGTATTTACCAGGAGAGATCCTTCAACAGTAAAGATAATTACTGAAGGTGTTCCGGTTTATTCAGTTGATGATGCTCAGGCTCATGCTTCTGAAATCGACGTCCTTATTATCTGCGGGGGAAGCGCAAATGATCTTCCTGTACAGACTCCTGAATTTGTAAAATATTTCAATGTAGTTGACAGTTTTGATACTCATGCAAGAATACCTGAGCACTTTGCAAATGTTGACAAAGCTGCTAAAGAATCCGGCAAAGTAGGATTTATATCAATCGGCTGGGATCCTGGCCTTTTCTCACTTATCAGAATGTACGGAAATGCCGTCCTTCCAAACGGCAACGACTATACTTTCTGGGGTAAGGGCGTAAGTCAGGGACACTCAGATGCAATCAGACGTGTAAAAGGTGTAAAGAACGCAAAACAGTACACTATTCCTGTTGAAAGTGCACTTGAAAAAGTAAGAAACGGAGAAAATCCGGATCTTACAACACGTGAAAAACACACAAGAGAATGTTTTGTTGTGCCGGAGGAAGGTGCAGATCTTGCACAGATTGAGAATGATATCAAGACAATGCCTAACTACTTCTCAGATTATGATACAACGGTTCACTTCATAACAGAAGAAGAACTTATGAGAGACCATAGCGGTATTCCACACGGCGGATTTGTTATCCGTACCGGTTCAACAGGCAAGGACAACGCAACAAATCATGTTATGGAATTCAGTCTTAAGCTCGATTCAAACCCTGAATTCACTTCAAGTGTTCTGGCTGCTTTTGCAAGAGCCGCATATAAGCTTAACGCAGAAGGAGTAAGCGGATGCAGAACTATATTTGATGTTGCTCCTGCTTATCTCTGCAAACAGACTCCTGATGAACTCAGAGCACACATGCTTTAATTTCCAGCATATACAATAACAAAATAAAAATGCAGGGTTAAGACTCTGCATTTTTTATTATCATCTGTCAAAGGTACTTTATGTTATGAAAATAATACTATGCGCTGTAAATGCAAAATTTATACATACCAATATAGCTGTTCGTATGATAAAGCAATACTGTGAAAAACATACTCAGTGCGATATATCTGTATGCG
>CAMCOJ010000246.1 GCA_945876405.1 uncultured Ruminococcus sp. | reverse complement strand
CCTTTTCAGCAATATACTCTGCTCCGCGTTTTACGGCTCTGAAAACAAAGGCATTTCCCTCTTTGTCTTCAGCAATTGCATCATACTGAACCGATGGAAGATTACCTAAGTCAGATGAATAAATCTTTGCTGTAGCTTTTACGTTGTGTCTGAGCTGGTTCATATATGAGTTATCAAGAATTTCAAGTTCAACAGCATATCCGTTGTTTGCCATACTGAAAACATCAGATATTTTCACAACCCTGGCTTCTATTGTATCAGCTCCTGTAAGGATAGTTTTCACAGATGCTGTCATTCCGGTTTTTATATCGAGAATATCCTGGCTGCCAACATATGTTTCGGCCTTGTATTCTCCAAGCGACCCGATTCTGAAGAGGCATCCGTCCATTGCATATCCGCCTTCAGATGCATATGATTCAGCAATGATACCTGAGCGGGGTGCAGTAACAATGAGATGTTCCTTTTCGTTCTTAAGCTTTTCAAGCTGTTTTTTGTATTCGTCATCTCCATTTGAAGTGAGCGATTTTTCATAATCAGCATCTTTCTGGCTTTCAGAAATCTCTGACGCAGCTTTCCGGGCTTCATCCAGTTCTTTCTGAGCGTCTCTGATCTGCTGATTAATAGGCTCAAGCTGACTGTAGTATGAGTTGTACATATTCAGATACATCTGAGCTTCTTCAGGATTGTCAGTCGAATAGCATCTGTCAAAATAATCTGAATACTTTGCGTATGTATCATCATATGATTTCCTTGCGGATTCAAGTGCCATTGACGCACTGTCGACACGAATCTGAGCAGCCTGTCTTGCTCGTTCAGCAGATGATGAGGAACTGTTTTCAGAAAGAGATTCTGATTTGTTTTTATCTGAAAGGTATTTTTCTATTCTCGAAATCTGATCATCAAGGTCTTCCGATTCAAATTCGCAGAGAACATCCCCCTCCTCAACCTTGTCACCTACTTTGCAGTAAACTTTCTTTATCTTCTGGTTTACATTAGTGGAAACAGATTCGATATCCTTCATAACTATCTTTCCGCTTGCCGGACGGAATTCTGAAATATTTCTTTCCTCAAACGGTATAACATAGTCGTATTTATTTGATGCTGTATTTACATCAATTCTTAGAAGAGCAAACCACAAAAGCAATCCGGCAGCAAGACACCAGATAATTATTTTCTTTATGAGTTTTGATTTTTTCGATTTTATTTTTTTCGTTTTTGTTTTCATATATGTATGTTCCTTTCACGTTCTATTCATATCTCAGAGCATCAACCGGCTGCATCTTTGCACCCTTGTTAGCCGGATAGAAACCAAAAACAACTCCGACAAAAATTGAGAACAGAGATGAAAATACAATTGAATTCAGAGACGGTGTAACGTGTATTTCTGCATTCGAAAGAAAATATCTCAAACTCTCATTTGGGACCTTTGCAATAAGTTTATCAAGGTTTGTTTCAACAATCATTCCGCAGAAAAAACCGAAAAAAACACCTATCGCACATGAGACAAGACACAAAAATGCCGATTCAGTGAGAAACTGCATACGTATTGTACTTGTTTTTGCTCCAAGCGCCTTCTTTATTCCTATCTCTCGTGTTCTTTCAGTTACACTTACAAGCATGGTATTCATCAGTCCTATACCGCCTACAAGTAATGATATAGCTGCAATAAGCGAAAATGCATATGTAACAATTTTAAGTGTTGTTCTTATCTGCTGAAGTGAACTGTCAGTGTTTTCTATAATATATTTATAATCCTTATCAGAGCCGTATTTTGATTCTGCAAATTCTTTAATCATGGTCTCTGCCTGGCTTACAGACCTTCTGTCCTTTATTATAAATGGAAGTACATTGGAACCAGAACCGTTATTTCTGCTGAAGCTTGTATCAAATCCGTACTCATCAGCTGCATATGAAAAAGGACAGTAAACCGGGGTTGCGTCGCCATTGTCCCCAAAAAGATTATTTTTTATATACTCGTATACACCGATAACGACAAAGCTTGATGTAACAGCCTTTTCTTCAGAATAAATTGGCATAAATGTAGTTTCATCATATCCAAGATACTCTGTATATGTACCTGTCATATCAATGGTTTTACCTATTGCATCATCGGCCGAGTCAAAACACTTTTCAGCCATGATATCTGAAATAACAGCTACCGGCTTAGCATAACGGCATTCATCTCTTGAGATAAATCTTCCTGAAATCACATGAAGTTTACTGGTTACTTCATAGGCGGAGGAAACACCCGACAAAATAATATCAGCCTTATGGTCTATGTCAACCTGAACCGTTCCGTTAATATTGGCATTTGAATTTTCACTTATATCAAGAATAAGCCCATTGCTGCTGTCAATAAAATCATAGACTTCGTCAATACTGAACGAATACTTCTTATAGTCATCAGTAAATTCTTCTTTTTCTTCGTCATACCCTGAAAGCAGAGCTACCTGCGTTCCCCCTATAAGATTCTGTACAATAAAATCTTCCAGAAGCTTCGATACGGTATCTCCGATAGAAGTAATAAACAGGACAGCACTGAGTCCTATTACTATACCTGTCATTGTAAGAAAAGTTCTCTTTTTGTTAATTACCAGCGAGTCATAGGCCTGTCTGATGTTCTCAGTCAGCATCATGGCTGTCACCTCCGGCTCCGGTATCTGAAACGATGCATCCGTCAGAGATGGTAATTATACGTTCAGTTTCTCTGGCAAGTTCCGGGCTGTGTGTAATGAGTATTATTGTCTTTCCTGATTTATGAAGTTCGTGGAAAATATCCATTACTACTCTTCCGGTTTTGGTATCAAGTGCACCTGTCGGTTCGTCAGCGAGAATGATTGACGGATCATTTGCCATAGCTCTTGCGATAGCCACACGCTGCTTCTGACCACCTGAAAGTTCATTCGGATTATGGTCGGAACGCTCTGCCATACCAACTGTTTCAAGCAGTTCCTTTGCTCTCTTTGTTCGTTCCTTTCTGCCTTTACCGGCATACATCATAGGGAGTTCAACGTTTTTAAGTGCTGATGTACGCGGAATAAGGTTGAAGTTCTGGAAAACAAACCCTATTTCCTTGTTGCGCACAAGACTGAGTTTTTTATCAGAAAACTTACTGATATCCTCCCCGTTAAAATAATAAGTACCTTCTGTAGGTCTGTCAAGTGCACCGATTATATTCATAAGTGTACTTTTTCCTGAACCGGATTCACCTACGATAGCCACAAATTCACCTTCACGAATCCTTATATCCATTCCGTTAAGTATCTGGAGCTCATTAGGCATTCCTATATAGAATCTCTTTATTATACCCCTGAGATCAACTACTACTCTCTTTTCTTCTGCCATGTTCATCACCCGCTAACCCTTACGTTTACTATTTCATCAGCTTCACATTTACCAGGTGTAAGAACAATATAATCTCCTTCTTCAAGACCTTCACCGGATACCTCTGTAAATTTGTCTCCGGAAATGCCCTCAGTAACTTCTACTTTTCTGAGTTTGTAGCTGTTTTCATCCTGCTTTTCAGCTTCGTAAACATATTTTTTATCACTGTCTTCATCGCTGAAAACCGCCTTCTTATTTACTCCGATTACATCTTCAGCATCAACAATCTTAATCTTTACATTTGCCTTCATGCCGATTCGGAAATTCTCTGTATCATCAATAGTGATATATCCGTCAAATCCCTCGCCGGTCTTTATATCAAGTATTCTGTCCACTTTACCTGTATATTCGTCATCTTTTCTGGCAGGAATGGTTATAACCGTTTTCATTCCGGTCTCTACAGACAGAAGGTCTTCCTCAGAGATAGAAACATGAATGCACATATCTGATGTATTCTGAAGAGTCATAAGAATACCCTCACGGCATATCTTTCCTTCTTCTGCAAGTACTGACGAAACCACCCCGTCTCTTTCTGCCTTTACAACTGTTTTATCAAGCTGTTTCTTAAGTTCATCAAGTTTTTTTATGTTTTCTGAGGAAGAATCAGCAGTCAGTGAGTATGTGTCTATTTCATACTGAACCTTGTCAACACTGTCAGAAGCCATAATTTTTGCACTTTCAAGGGCTTTTTCAGCTATTGGAATGCTTTCATTTATACTTTTCATCTGTGCATATGCAGATTCATATCTTGTCATAGCTTCTGAAGCTTCGCTGATTTTAGCC
>CAMCOJ010000245.1 GCA_945876405.1 uncultured Ruminococcus sp. | reverse complement strand
CACAAGGAGTATCGTCGGCAGCGTCAGATGTGTATAAGAGACAGGATCACATCCATGAAACACTTCAGCTATCAGATCAAGAAAATACGGAGAGTTTTTCAACCCGTTGTATTCTTTATATAAAATAATGTTCAGATGTGCATACATGCATTCCAGAACGCCAAGAAACGGAACGATTAGGAATCGTTTATTTTTAATTATCCCTTCCTTAATATCACATGCAAGAATTTTAAAGACACTCATACTTCCTGCTCCTTAGTATATAAATAAGCGTTGAAACAAGAATGATAAATCCAATACCTGAAAAAATACATTCAGGAAGAGAAACTGTAAACGGAGCAGCGTACAACATATCTGTCCATCCAAGGGTAATAGCCATACCCTTTACGGTAATCATATATCTTCTCGATATATAAACAGAAAGAATCAGTTCTGTAATAAATAAGATAAATGGGATCATAACTGCTACAATGTGTTTTTTAGTCAGCATACCGGCAGATGTTCCAATACACGACATAGCTCCTCCCCAGAGAAAAGCCACCCCACACCATATCAGCATAAAAAGATATGGATTCTGATAAAAAATATTTGAACAAAAATAAAACGGACTCATGGATGATGCCAGATCACCAGGAACAGGACGATAAGCAGGAGAAAATAATGAAAGCAACACAAAATCAAGTAAAAGTGATCCGAGAAACAGAATTCCTCCACTTATAAAGGACACAAGATACTTAGCTGTGAAATAATTTCTTCTGCTGCACCTTGATATAATCTGGTTTATATATCCCGAGCTTCTGTCATAGCTTACTGTCCAGCTGTACACAAATGCAGTTAGCAGCGGAAGTGCCATAAAGAAGTAAATTCCTGCATTCATCCCGCGGTTTACACCCAGCCATTTATAAAAAACACTTGTGTATACATCAACTCCTTCCAGAAACAATTTAAACCACGACAGTACATCAGCTATAATAATGAATGCAGATGCTGACGCTGAAATAATCAGTGTTTTACTACGTATCATACGTTCCCATTCAAATCTAAAAATACTTCTCATAATCATCACCCAAGATTCAGTTTAACAATAATTCCGTTTTCATGAGGCCAGGCAGTCGTAAAAGCAATATCATCCGGATTCACATCGTCTAAATTAACAAGATATCCGCACCTCATTGTAATTGATTTTCCCGGTTCCAGATTAAAGGCAAAATAATGATGGCTTAATTCCCCTTCTCTATGGTGATTTGAATATCTTATTGGCCCTCCGCAGGTTCCCATGACATCTATTCTGAAATCGTACATACCATAATTATCCGGATCATATATGTACTCAGGCGAAACAGCATTTACATTTTCAAGTGTATATGTAACCATAAGTATACCGAGATTCCCTAAGAGTTTTCCGCTTTCACCGTCATATTCCACACCCTCATCAAAATCATCAAACAATTCATCTTCCATAATTCCTGCGTCTGTAAGATTATCATATAGTTTCGCATCATCAACGGACATATTGATTACTTCACCATTACTAATATCGCTTACCAAAGTCTCAGCAATAAATTTCTCTCCCATACTAAAATATTTAGGATATGTATCCGAAGGTATATTTTCACCGGATTCAGCACTGCCGGATACAATATTTTCTGATTTTGTATTACTGTTCAGACTTTGTATTTTTTCCACATTTATTTCATTTGCCGAGCATCCCGATAACATTAAAACAACATATATAACTGCGATAGCAATGCATATTTTTTTCATAAAACAGGGTTATTCCTTTCAACAAAATACATAATCTGATTCGAACAATATAATACTGTCTTTTTCTAAAACAATAATAATTCTGTTCGAATCAGATGTTAAATGATTTTATGTTTATAAAACGTTAGCCTGCTATATATGCCCCATCAGGATAATAGTCAGGACTCCACTTTCCCGTCACACTTGAACTGCTGTACCGATCTGCCGAAGCCATTTTTAATCCCGCATAACCATAACCGCTCTAATAAGATAATTCAGAATATTGCTGCTGACTTTGCTTATCATAAATAACCATCCCTTGTTTTTATGCTTTGATTTTATCATATAGGTAAAATTAAATCAAGCGATTTGGCACGAACTACAAATTTCTGGCACGAACTGCATCAGTTATATCATAAAGAACTGATATACGACATAATCCGGCTTATAAATAATAAGGAGACCGAAAAATAAAAAAGCTGTACGAAGTAACGATCTTCGTACAGCTTTTAGCTGTTTTACAATCCCCTCACACCACAGCCTCAACAATAGTCTTGTCTCCGCTATGTATCACTTTCACTCCGGATTCTTTATCTCTGTTAAAACAGAAACTTACCAGATAACCTTTTTTCAGGTGATGCTTTTCAAGATAGTCACACAGCTGTTCCTCACCTTTTCGGTTATACTCCTCTCCGCGCCAGATTTTCAGTTCTATGATAAACTGCTCTCCAAGGTAGTCAACTACTACGTCCATTCTTCTGTGGTCCCGTGTCTGAGCTTCGATATAGTAGTTTCCGGTTCCGTTTATTATCGGTCTCAGATACAGAAGAAAATACTCTCTTCCCTTTTCCTCAAGAAACTTCTCCGGCTTATCTCCCGTTATCTCATTAAAATGCACCACAAACTTCTCAAGTATCCTGTCCATATCCAGAACTCCGTTTTCCGTAAACTGACTCTTGTCATATGCTCCGGCTCTGAATATCGGTGCAGTCATCATCTGTTCTGACATAAGGAAATAGTTGTAAAGCAATGTCTCAAAAATACGGTTTGATATCTGTACACTTCCATCAACTACTTTTATAAATCCATACATCTTTGCAAGATCTACAGAGGAATCATATGGATTAAAACTGATTCTGTCTCCATTCATGAGAATGGAATAAATGCAGTTTCGAAGCTGCTCATCATCTTCAAGTTTATTTATCAGCGATTCAAACAGTGGGCGCTTTGAAGAAAGAATAACACCAACTGCTTCCGTTACCCCTTCTTCAGTCCATCTTATTCTGTCATTAGTATTTTCATCATTTATCCTGCATATTGAAGAAACAAGTACAGGATAACCGGATGTGTAGTCATAAATCAGGTTTGATATTTCTGAAATGTCCATACCGGTATGATGATCCTTTTCGTATTCTTCCAGCATCCCTTCAATATCCTTTGCTGAAAAACTCATATCAACATTAAAATCAGCCGAAATATTCCACGGACTGTTGTGTTTATGTTCTGCATCAGGACGTATTTTCTGCCGCAGATTACGGACATCATGCACACCCGCAAGAATGACTGACTGAAAAGCTGCGCAGGTGCTGCGTCTCAGATAATAGCCTCTCAGCTGTGCCAGAAAATCAAGGAACACCTGATTGTTCGATGCCTGATCAACTTCATCAATCACCAATACAATTGGTTTTCCGGATATTTTACAAATCTCGCTCAGGTCACAAAACAGCTCTACCAGTTCAAAAGAATCATCCATATTTTCTGTCATTTTCCCAACTCTTTGTTTCAGTAAATCTGATATCTCCAGCTGGTACAGCATATTTCTGAACGCTCTTGCAAACGCTGCTGAAAATACATGCTCATTTTTGAATTTGGATTCGCTCATCTGAAACTGAAAATCAAGACTTACAACCAGATAGTCACTTGAAAGATATTTTTCCAGTTCCTTCAGAACAGTCGTTTTCCCGTACTGCCTTCCTCGGTTTATCGTAAAATATTTTCCTGCATCAACCATGCTTTTTATCTCTTTAAGCCGGCTGTCGAGATTCACCATGTAATGTTCATCGGGATAGCAGCAGCCTTCTGTGTTAAAATATCTTCCCATGCCTGCACCTCACTTTTCGTTTCATTTTAAGTATATCATATTTTCAGACTGTGTGCAATGTCAATAAAAATTATAAATCCGCCTGATTACGTCCAGTGACATAACCAG
The DNA here is from genome assembly GCA_945876405.1 of uncultured Ruminococcus sp. Classification (GTDB taxonomy): domain Bacteria; phylum Bacillota; class Clostridia; order Oscillospirales; family Ruminococcaceae; genus HUN007. The sequence goes on along the minus strand of CAMCOJ010000245.1, from coordinate 241 downwards.
GCGGATGACTTTTCATAAATTTTTATTAAGGAGCACATTGCAGCAGAAAAATCCGCTTTCTTTGTAGACATCATATATTCCCTCATACTTCTTTGCTATATCGCCCACTATCAGAGTACCTGCACCATGATAGTAGGTTTCTGTATTTCCTGCGGCAAGGCAGGTGTACACTATCGTAGTGTACAACACATCTTCCTGATATATCATCCTCAAGGATTATCCTTTCATTTATCTGCATATG
>CAMCOJ010000244.1 GCA_945876405.1 uncultured Ruminococcus sp. | reverse complement strand
CCGAGATCTACAAAAGTAGTATCGTCGGCAGCGTCAGATGTGTATAAGAGACAGGCATATATTCAGTTCAGTGACGGGCATTATTATTTAGTGAATGTTTCACTTGAAAATCTTTTATCACCGGAAGGAACTGTTGTTCCGAAGGGATATGCAGTTGAGTTAAACAACGGAACGGCATTCCGGCTTTTAAGGGATGAAAACAGTATGCTTCTCGAAGCAGAGCTGTTTAAAAATATATAGTTTTTAAGGAGAATAAAATGGAAAAATCCAAGGAAAAAAAATTTGGTCTGACTTCGGACCAGGTACAGAAATCATTGAACGAGCATGGAAGCAACAGGCTCAGTGAGGTTCAGGGGGAAACATTTTTTGACAAGCTTATGGGAAATTTCGGAGATCCGATGATTAAGATTCTCTGTGTTGCTCTTGGCGTAAACCTTCTGATTTTTATTCTGGGAGCTACTAATATACTCCCGAATGTAGATGTTGAGTGGTACGAACCGGTTGGTATAGCAATTGCTATCGCTCTCGCTACGTTTGTTTCTACTTTCTCAGAGTTCAGAAACGAAAATGCGTTTCAGAAACTTCAGGAGGAAGCTTCAAAGATTACATGCAAGATTTACAGAGATGGTGTCATTAAAGAAATTCCTATTGACGATATCGTAGTGGGTGACTGTGTACTTCTCCAGTCAGGTGACAAGATTCCGGCAGACGGTCAGATAGTTGACGGTGATATCAAGGTTGACCAGTCAGTTCTTAACGGTGAATCCAAGGAAGCTTCAAAGGTACCGGTTCCTGAAAATTATTCGGATGAAGGCGAAGCAATGGACTTCCTCAATCCTTACAAAGTATTCAGAGGTTCCGTTGTATGTTCCGGAAATGCAGTTATGGAAGTAACTGTTGTCGGTGACAAATCAGTTTACGGACAGATTGCAAAGGAACTTCAGCAGGACGATGACAGAGAAAGTCCTCTTAAGGTTAAACTTTCTAATCTTGCTGACGGAATAAGCAAATTCGGCTATATCGGCGGTATCGCTATTGCGGTTGCACTTTTACTGCAGAGAATAATGGCAGGCGGTGGCTTCGGAGTGTATTTCTCAAGCGGTTTTGCGAATATCCTTGCCGATGTGCTTGATGCAGTTATTCTTGCAGTTATTATCATAGTTATGGCTGTTCCGGAGGGACTCCCTCTTATGATTGCTCTTGTTTCTGCTATGAACATGGGCAAGATGCTTAAGGACAACGTTCTTGTAAGAAAGATTAACGGTATTGAAACAGCCGGAAGTCTTAATATTCTTTTCTCAGACAAGACAGGTACAATTACAAAGGGTAAACTTGAAGTTGTAACATTTGTTGACGGCAATATGACAGAGGTTTCAAAGGCATCAGATGTAAAAGGAAAGCTTTCCGAAATACTTGCTGTTTCTGTTCACCACAACACAACATCGATTGTCAGCAGGGAAGGCGGACAGATAAAGGTAGTAGGCGGAAACGCAACTGAAAAGGCAGTTCTTGGATTTGCAGCTGATCTTGTACCTGATGGTGTTTCAGTTGAAAAGGTAGCATCAATCCCGTTTAACAGTACAAACAAGTACTCAGCTACACAGGTTAAGGGCGATTACAACTGCACTCTTGTGAAGGGCGCACCGGAAAAGATTATTTCAAGATGTAAATATTACTTTGATGAAGAAGGAAACAAACAGGAATTCACAAACGGACAGGCAATTGAAGACAAGATTAATGAACTTGCCGGAAGAGCTATCCGTGTTCTTGGTCTTGCAGTAGCTGATGAAGCACTAGGCGAAGACTCACTTCCTGAAGGAAACTGGACACTCATTGGTATTCTCGGTATCCGTGATGAAGTTCGTCCTGAATCTGTAACAGCTATCGCTGAAGTTCATCAGGCCGGAGTTCAGGTTGTTATGATCACAGGTGACCGTAAGGATACAGCTGTTGCAATCGCAAAGGAAGCAAACCTCCTCACATCTGATACAGACGTTGTTCTTACTTCCGATGAACTTCAGAAGATGTCAGACGACGAAATCAAAAAGGTTCTTCCTGACATCAGAGTTATTGCCCGTGCACTTCCTACAGACAAGAGCCGTCTTGTAAGAATAGCTCAGGAAATGGAACTAGTTGTTGGTATGACAGGTGACGGTGTAAATGACTCACCGGCTCTTAAGAAAGCAGACGTTGGCTTCGCTATGGGCGGCGGTACGGAAGTTGCAAAGGAAGCAAGTGATATCGTTATTCTCGACGATAACTTCAATTCAATCGACAAGGCTATCCTTTACGGACGTACTATTTTTAACAGTATCAGAAAGTTTATAGTATTCCAGCTCACAATTAACGTTGCAGCTGTTCTTATTTCATTCGTTTGTCCGCTTTTCGGCATTAATGAGCCTCTTACAGTTATTCAGATCCTCTGGGTAAACCTTGTAATGGATACACTTGCAGCTCTTGCATTCGGCGGCGAACCGGCACTCAAGAGATTTATGAAGGAAAAACCGAAGAAACGTTCGGAAAGTATTGTAAGCAAAAAGATGTGGAGCAGCATCATTACAGGAAGTTTATGGATGTTCATTCTCGGATTCCTTATGCTCACATTCTCACCGCTTCAGAGTATATTTGTTGAAGGACTTGAAGGTGTAGGTACATTTAATCCTGCAGATTTTTCATCAGGTGACAGGTATCTTGAACTTGGTACAGCATATTTTGCTTTCTTCATTTTCTCGGCAGTATTCAATGCATTCAATGCAAGAACAGACAAGGCAAATCTTTTTGAAAACATTGGCGGAAACAAGGGCTTCTTAAAGGTACTCGGAATTATTGCTGTCGTTCAGATAGCTATGACATATCTTGGCGGTGCTGTCCTCAGATGTCACGGTCTTGATTTTGTGGAATGGCTTGTTGTACTTGTTATGGCAGCTTCAATCATTCCGGTTGATCTGATAAGAAAAGCAATAATGAAAAACAAATAAATTTATAGGGAAAGGAAAAAATTATGGCAGTAAATCTTCAGAAAGGTCAGAGAATTGACCTTACAAAATCAAATGCGGGCTTAAAGAAAGTAATGGTTGGTCTCGGCTGGGACGAGGCACCGAAGAAGTTCAGTCTCTTCGGCGGCAGAACTCAGGATATCGACTGTGATGCAGTTGCTATTGCACTTACAGATGACAAGATTGCCTCAAAGGATGACGTAGTATTCTACAACAACCTCACACACAGATCACACTGTATTCTTCATCAGGGTGATAACCTTACAGGTGCAGGGGATGGAGATGACGAGCAGGTACTTGTTTACCTCTCTGACCTTCCGCAGCAGTACAACAAGATTGTATTTGCAGTTACAATCTATGAGGCATACAAGAGAAACCAGAGCTTCGGAATGATTAAGAATGCATTCATCAGAATAGTTAATTCTGATAACAATCAGGAGCTTTGCAGATTCAATCTTTCAGACAACTATGAGGGAATGACAGCAATGATTTTCGGGGAACTGTACAGAAACAACGGTGAGTGGAAGTTCAACGCTGTCGGTGAAGGCACAAAGGATGACGGTGTTTCCCAGCTCATCAAGAGATTTATCTGAGAAACACATCAAATTTATGATTATATTACTGGAGGTAAAGAAAAATGGCAGTTAATCTTTCAAAAGGACAGAGAGTCAGTCTCGACAAAAGTATCGTAAAGGCACTTGTAGGACTTGGCTGGGATACAAACAAGTATGACGGCGGATACGATTTTGACCTTGACGCAAGTGCATATCTTCTGGGCGAAAACGGAAAGGTAACCTGTGACGAGGACTTCATTTTCTACAACAATCTTAAAAGCAGAAATGATGCAGTAGTTCACACAGGGGACAACAGAACAGGTGCCGGAGACGGTGATGATGAAGTAATTACGATTGACTTCTCAAAGATTCCTGAAAATATTTCAAAAATTGCTATCACAGTTACAATTCACGATGCAGTTGCAAGAAAGCAGAACTTCGGCCAGGTGTCGAACGCATATGTTCACGTTGCGAAGATGTCATCTGATGATGATATGGTAGGCGAGGAAGTATTGAGATTCGACCTTGTTGAAGACTTCTCAATCGAAACTGCTATCGTAGTGTGCGAAATCTACAAAAACAACGGTGACTGGAAGTTCAACGCAGTTGCCGCAGGATATCAGGGCGGCCTCGAAGCTCTCTGCAGACTGTC
>CAMCOJ010000243.1 GCA_945876405.1 uncultured Ruminococcus sp. | reverse complement strand
TGTATTTGTTGAATTTTCACGGATAATATGATACAATAGACAAGAGTATAAAGATCGAAAAAATCTTATGACAGGGGAGGGATATTAATGAAGAAAAATCCGGCAAAATCATTTCTCATCGCTGCATTGTTTTCAGCTGCTGTATTACTGACGTCCTGTGAGAGTGAAAATAATCAGCAGAAGAAAATAACAGTTTCCTGGTGGGGCGGAGAGTCAAGGCATGAGGCTACTGTCAGTGCAATTAAGGCTTTTGAAAAGGAAAATCCGGATATAAAAGTTGATGTTCAGTTCGGAGCCTGGGACGGATGGGAGGATTCAATGACAGCAGCGTTTTATGCAGGAACGCAGGCTGATATTACTCAGATAAACTGGAACTGGATAAATGAGTACGGGGGAAAAGAGGTATTTCTGGATCTTAATACTGTATCGGATTATATAGATTTTTCCTGTTATGATAAAGATGCTTTGCTTCAGTGTACTTTTGACGGAAAACTTCAGGCTGTGCCTGTCTCCGTTACAGGGCGAATATTTTACTGGAACAGTACTGTTTTTGAGAGGGCCGGAATCAGTGTCCCTTCATCGCTTTCGGAACTTTATTCTGCCGGAAAGATTTTCGAAGAAAAACTTGGAAGCAGTTACTATCCGCTTGCTTTAGGTGAATATGACAGGATGATTCTTATGGTCTATTATCTTGGGTCTGTTTATGGAAAGCCGTGGATAACTGACGGAAAACTTAATTATACAGCTGACGAAATTGAAAAAGGAATGGACTTTATCTGTTCTCTTGAGGAGGGTCATGTCATTCCGTCCATTGCAGATATTATCGGGGATGGAACCTCTGCTTTTGATAAATCTCCCGAGTGGATTAACGGAAAATATGCAGGAATTTTTGAATGGGATTCTGCTGTGGCAAAGTACGCAGATGCCCTTGATGACGGTCAGAAACTTGTAGTGGGTGACTATTTTGAGGATATGGGTGATTACAGAGGAGGATTTTCCAAAATTTCAGTTGCATTTGCGATATCGGAAAATACAGATTATCCGGAAGAGTGTGCAAGACTTCTTGATTTTCTTCTCAATGATCCGGAGGGAACAGCTTTAATGGGCGTTGAAAGGGGAATTCCTCTGAGCAGTTCAGCACTTGAAACCTGCAGAAAATCCGGACTTCTTGACGGGATGGAATTCATAGCTAACAGTAAGGTTCTTTCCTGGGCTAAGTTTTCTCTTGATATAAACTTTGAGGATCCTAAACTTAAAGTAAATCCGGAGGGTGTTTATTATGATGCCTTCAGCGGGCTGAGTTACGGAGATTATACAGCTTCGGAAGCTGCTGAAATAATTTTTGACGGTGTTTCCGACGTACTGTCAGACTGAATAAGAGAGGAAAGTTTTTTGTGAAGATAAACAGATATATACATGGTATTTTAGAAAACTATAAAAATTTTAAAGACTACTGGAACTATGAAGATGGCTGTGTTCTTTCCGGATGTATGCAGCTTTTTGAAGTTACCGGTGAAAGAATTTACAGGGATTTTATTTTCAGATATCTTGAATCTCTTATTGCAGATGACGGTGCAATACTCAATTTTGACAACAGCAAATACAGTGTGGACAGCTTTAATTCCGGGAAAGTATTATTTTTCGCCTTGAGTCAGAGCGGTGAAGAAAAGTACAGAAGGGCAATAGAGTATTTGTGGACCCGTCTTGAATCATATCCGCGGACCTCAGAGGGGAATTTTATTCACAAATCCATTTATCCGGATCAGGTGTGGCTTGACGGACTCTATATGGTGCAGCCGTTTTATGCACTCTATGAAAAATATTTTGGCAGCGCTGATTATGATGATATTACTAAACAGTTTATCAATGTCAGGAAACGTATGTTTATAGCTGAAAAATCCCTTTACTGTCATGGATATGATACTGCAAGAGTGCAGTTCTGGGCGGACAGGAACAGCGGACTTTCAGGTTCATTCTGGCTGAGATCGGCCGGATGGTATATGATGGCTCTTGCTGATGTAATTGATATAATCGGCGATACGGAAAACAAATGCAGCAGGGAACTTGCAGAAATTTTTAAGGAAGCAGTAAACGGAATACTGAAGTACGAGGACGGTAAAACCGGTCTTTTTTACCAGGTAATAGACAGGGGCGACGATACCCGGAACTATATGGAAACTTCAGGCTCACTCATGATTGCATATTCGCTTATTAAAGGTTCTGAACTTGGACTGCTTGAAAAGGATGTCTGCTGTAAAAAGGGAATGAGAATATTCGAATATATTGTAAGGGAAAAGCTGACCGAGAAAAACAATCAGCTTTCTCTCACTGATATATGCAGTTCTGCAGGCCTTGGCCCCGGGGATGAAAGAGACGGCAGTCCTGAATATTATTTTTCTGAAAAAATAGTTTCTGATGATCCAAAAGGTATTGGGGCACTTATGATGGTGTATGCACATTATATAAAATGCTGTGGTAAAATGCAGGAGGAAGATTAATGAAGTCCAAAAAAGAATCCGGATATTTCAGAAAAAACGGCCGTGAAGGATATGTGTTTATATCTCTCTGGCTTGCCGGAATTATAATTTTCAGACTTTTTCCTTTCCTTTACTCACTTGTATGCAGTTTTTCCGATTTAAAACTGTTTGCCGGAGTCGGAAAATGGGGATTTATGAATTACACCCACATAGTTAATGACTCCAGGATACTGACTTCATTTTTTACAACATTAAGGTATGCGGCAGTCACGGTTCCGATGAAGACTGGCGTAGCTTTACTGGCGGCAGTTCTGCTTAACAGGGCTGTGAAAGGAATGCATTTTTTTCGGACATTATTCTACATTCCGACTCTTCTCGGAAGTTCGGTTGCGATATCTGTACTCTGGAAAGCACTTTTTCGCGATGACGGGGTAATAAATTTACTGGCGGAAAAAGCCGGGATTCAGCCTGTTCACTGGCTCTCAGACAGCACCTGTGCATTATGGGTGATATCACTTCTGAGAATATGGCAGTTCGGTTCGGTGATGGTTGTTTTTCTTGCAGCTTTAAAATCTATTCCTTCCGAACTTTATGATGCAGCTGAAATAGACGGAGCGGGAAGGATAAAAAAGTTTTTCAGTATTACATTCCCGTTTCTAACCCCTGTTATATTTTACAGTATTATTACCCAGACCGGACTGGCTCTTCAGGAATTCAATGCACCGTTTATAATAACACAGGGCGGACCGAGAAATTCTACCACACTTATTTCAGTCCTTATTTACAACACCGCTTTTCAGCAGAAGGACATGGGACTTGCCTGTGCACTGACATGGTTTTTCCTCATTATCGTGTCAGTAATAACGGCAGCTCTGTTTATAAGTCAGAAGTACTGGGTTTACTATAACGGTGATTTTCAGGAGGAAAAATGAAGAAAAAAAGAATACGCATTATAACGCTATACCTGTTTCTTTCAGTTTCCGGATTTGTAATGCTCTATCCTCTGATATGGATGTTTTCAGCAACATTCAAAACCAACAGCGAAATATTCGGAAGCATATCCCTTTTTCCTGAAAATCCGGTAACAGATGGATATAAAAATCTTTTCAGTGATTACGGCGGAAATATAAATATAATAAAGGCTATGGTCAATACTCTGATAATCATAGTGCCGAAAGTAATTTTTACAGTTGTATCAAGTGCCATGACTGCCTACGGGTTCAGCAGGTTTAATTTCAGAGGAAAAAAAATTCTGTTTGCTCTGCTCGTTTTTACACTGTTTATTCCTGATTCCGTAATGATGATTCCGCAGTTTATTATGTTCAGCAAGTTCGGGTGGATAGATTCGCCTTTCTATACAGCATTAACAGTTCCGTCATTATTTGCTTTTGAAGGGTATTTTATTTTTATGCTTGTTCAGTTTATGAGGGGCATACCTGCTGAACTTGATGAAGCAGCAAAAATAGACGGATGTGAATCATGGCAGATACTCATACATATTATAAGTCCGGTTATAAAACCTGCAATAGTCAGCTGTGCGGTTTTTCAGTTTATATGGACGTCAAATGATTTTATGGGTCCGCTTTTATATGTAAATACACCATCAGCCTATCCCCTGTCAATATTCGTGAAATTATCGATGGATGCTGATTCGGGGTTTCAGTGGAACAGGGTTCTTGCCGTTTCACTGGTATCCCTGTCTCTTATACACATCTCCGAGCCCACGAGACAGGCAGAA
>CAMCOJ010000242.1 GCA_945876405.1 uncultured Ruminococcus sp. | reverse complement strand
GCTTTGTTTATACATCAGCATATTCTTCCTGCATAAAATACAATAATCTTTTTAAGAAGCCTGCCTGCACTGCCGTATATACTATGTCATCATTTACAAGTCAGAACTGCGGAGCAGAAAAATACGATCGCATTGTAAGCGGACTAAAGGTTTGCCTTTCTGTTGCAGCAGTGTCATACGTTATTCTGGGCTCAGTTATGGTCTTTTTCTCAAAGGAACTGGCATCGTTTATGCTGAACGGTCCGGAACAGATTGGTCTTGCATCAATATACCTTGTGAGATGCGGAATAATGATATTTGCAGTTGATTTTCTTTTCGTATTCCGAAGCGGCTGTCAGGGAATGGGAAAGCCTTTCTTACCGATGATTTCAGGTGTTCTTGAAATGATAATGAGAGTCCTGGTAATTGCACTGTTTATTGGAAAAATCGGCTTTGCTGCCGCCGCTTATGCTGAAATTGCTGCATGGTGTGCCGCTCTTGCGATAAATGTGTATGCATTTGTTTATTTTATAAGAAAGAAAACAAAACATGATAAAAAAGAGTTTCATCATTTTGCGTTAAGAAAATGCTGAAAAATTTTGCAAAATTCAGATATCCTGCTCCAGATATTCAGCGATCTTATCCAGCGAATCCACACATGCATAAAGATACGGTTCAATTTCTTTGTCAGGTCCGGTCTGATCCGGTACCATTATTACCTTACAGCCGGCTTTGTAAGCCGATATAATACCATTAGGAGAATCTTCCACTGCAATGCATTCATCAGGACGAAAACCTAGCTGCTCACATGCATAAAGATAAATGTCCGGTGAAGGTTTGCCTTCTTTCACCATTACTGCACTTATCAGCCTGGTAAAATATTTTTTTATCCCGACCTCATCGAGATATTTTTCTGTCCGAATCATGTCTGATGCAGTGGCAACAGCTGATGCTATTTTTCTCTCCTTAAGCACTTCAAGTATTTCCACTGCACCCGGCTTTAAGCTGATTCCAACTCTGGCAAGATGTTCATTCATAAGTTCTTTTCTGCGGTCTCTTACTTTATAGTAATCAAATTCCTCACCGTACCATTCCTTAAATCTTGCCGGTGCAAAAGGACGGCCGAGACTTCTTATTGACAGAACCTGTTCGTCTGTCATATGATACCCAAATTCAGCAAGAGCCTTCGGCCAGAATTCACGATAGTATTTTTCTGTATCAATAAGTGTACCGTCCATATCAAAAATTACTGCTTTTATCATTTCTTATCCCTCTTTTCTTATACATGTAAATCATATTCCTCTTCCGTACTTTGTGTTTCTTTCATCTGATTTTACTTTTTTCTGAAACATCTTCAGCAGAATAAACAAACTCATCATTTTCAGCCTTTAGAGTCAGATTTCCGCCTTTTTTCAGCCTGCCAAAAAGAATCTCGTCAACAAAAAGAGGCTTTATATCATTTCTGATTACACGGTCAACCTCTCTGGCGCCGAATTCCTGACTGATTCCTCTTTTCCTTACAAGTTCCCTGGCATTCTGATCTGCGGTAAATATGATTTTTCTGGAAATAAGCTGAGCTGAAAGTTCATTTATTTTCTTATCAACCACCCGGGAGGCCATTTTATCATCCATACTGTTAAAAACGACAATCTTATTCAGTCTGTTTCTGAATTCAGGCTGGAAAGTCTGTTTTACAGCTTCCATAATTACACCACCATCCAGGCTTGTACTTCTGAAGCCTATGGAGTTTTTTCCAATGCGATTTGCACCTGCATTTGAAGTCATAATTATAATTACGTTTCTGAAATCAGCCTTTCTTCCCTGATTATCCGTAAGAGTCGCATAGTCCATCACCTGAAGAAGAACATTGTATATATCTGTATGAGCCTTTTCTATCTCGTCCAAAAGAAGTACAGCTGAAGGAGTCCTTCTTATCGCTTCAGTCAGAAGTCCGCCCTCTTCATAACCCACGTATCCGGCAGGCGCTCCTATGAGTTTGGCTACAGCATGCTTTTCACCGTATTCACTCATGTCAAATCTTATCAGCTTTACACCAAGCTCTTCCGCAAGACTTCTGGCAATCTCGGTCTTTCCCACACCGGTAGGTCCGACAAAAAGAAGACTTGCTAATGGTTTGTTTTCTTCAAGCAGACCAGCCTTTGAAAACTTTACCGCATTGACTACCTGATTTACAGCTTCATCCTGACCAAAAATTTTCTTTTTTAATCTCATATCAAGACCGGAAAGTCCCGAAATATCATCTGTTTTTACCGATTCGACAGGTACACGGCATATTGTAGTAAGCACTTCATTTATTACTTTCCGGTCCACTGTCTGAGTCTTTTTATCAGTCGGGTGCAGTTTCCTGTAAGCACCAGCCTCATCAATAAGATCAATTGCTTTATCCGGAAGGAAACGTTCGTGTATGTGTCTGATACTCATCTGTACCGCATACTCTATTACTCCCTTTGAAAATTTTACACCATGAAAACTTTCGTATTTTGGCTTCAGACCTTCAAGTATTTTTACAGCTTCATCTTCAGAAGGTTCCTTTATTTCCACATTCTGAAAGCGCCTTGCCAGACTCCTGTTCTTTTCAAAATATTTCCTGTATTCCTCAAAAGTAGTTGCTCCTATAAATCTGATATGACCATCTGCAAGATACGGCTTAAGGAGATTCGAAGCATCAAATGAGCTCTCACCCACAGCTCCTGCACCGGCAATATTATGAATCTCATCAATATAAACAACCGGCTTTTCTTCCCTGCTTATCCGGGAAAGTACGTTCTTTAAACGCTTCTCAAAATCACCTCTGTACTGTGTGCCTGCCAGCATACTGCCAAGGTCGAGTGAAAACACCTTCGCCCCCTGAATCGGTTCCGGAACTCTGTCTTCACGTATCAGCTGAACCAGTCCACAGGTAATAGCCGTCTTTCCAACACCAGGTTCTCCGATGTGAAGCGGATTGTTTTTGTCCTTCCTGCACAAAATCTGAATCGTCCTGTCAAGCTCTGCCTCACGTCCAATCAGAGGATTTACATCAATAAGAGTGTCATTGAGACACGGTGCATAAAGTTCCCAGCTTTCCCCTGCACACGAAACTGAATCCGTTTCATCATCAATATTGTTGTTTTCATCAGGAGAAGTCTCCTCCTCTTTGCTTATAAATGCCCTGAGCAGTTCAGCTTTCTCAACTCCCTGCTGTTCAATAAAATAAACTGCATAACTGTTCTTCAGATTCCATAATGCATGAACCAGATGCCTGACACATACTTCACTGCAGCCACTGTTATATGCGCTGTGCCCTGCCAGATTCAGAAGTCGCTTTGCTTCTGAAGAAAGCTCCGCATCAGTATCACTGACTTTATCTATGTATTTTTCAGTATATTCATATATATTTTCACAAAGCACCTCAGTATCTCCGCCACATTCCTCAAATGCCCCTGCAAATGTACTGTCAGCTGCGATAATAAGCAGAATAATCTCCGGAGTTACATACTCAAAATTATTTTCTCTGACATACTCAATTGCATCACGCAGAATGACCATTGCTTCTTCCGAAAATTCCATAGTTCAAACCTCCTCAAGTGTCATTCTGAACGGAAACCCTTCTGCTCTTGCGCGTGAAAGTGCCTTTTCTACTTTAGTCAACGCTATATCATAAGGATATTTGCCGACAACTGCCTTTCCATTCTTATGAACCCTCATCATTATAGCCTGTGCACTGACCTCATCCTTGCGGAAAATATCAACCAGCACACCCACAACGAATTCCATTGTAGTAAAATCATCGTTCAGCATAATTACATTATACTGCTTCGGCTCTTTAATTTTACTGTCTGTTCTTTCCTTTACTGAATTTTTTACAGCCATATAATCATCTTCCTTTTCCGGATTTTTTATCATTCTGAATCATTGTAAACGTATAAATAAATTAAGCAGCATAATATTGCCACGCATTTTCCTTAACTTCATTTTCCCCCTGATTAATGTCAATATTCTCAGTTCACTATAACAGCCCAATGAATCTCACAAGAAATATCCAGAAAGTAAGGGTAACAGAAGATAACAGCGTAGTAGCAGCTATTACACTTGATGTCAGTGTACCGTCATTATTCATGTTCTTCGCCATGATATAGCATGAAGGAGTTGTCGGTGAACCGAGCATAATTACAAGTGCAAGAAGTGATTCTCCTCTGAATCCTGTAAGTACAGCCACTGTGATAAACACTGCAGGAAG
>CAMCOJ010000241.1 GCA_945876405.1 uncultured Ruminococcus sp. | reverse complement strand
GTTTTATATTTACTAGCCACAACTGAACCGTAATACCAGTACAATCCGTCAGAAGTGTTCCTGTAAAATAACTTAAACGGCAGTATTTCCTTTTTCAGCTGAGACTTTTGAGCTTTTTCGGCCATAGTACCATGATACTGCTCCGCTACATCATCACAGAAGCTATACCTGTTTAATACGACAACCTCATCATAAGCAGGATTTACCATCAACGTGTACAGCAGTTTCAAAGCAGTTTTTTTATACGACTCAGAATAGTCTGTATCATTTATGTTCTCAAACATACCAAGTGTATTTTCGATAATTTTCACAGGTTCCGGCTGATTTTCATTTTCAGAAAAAACAGCGCTAACTGTGCCTTCATCATAATCATAACCTGTTGTCATACCATGAGGTGCGCTGCAAAGGCATTCAAGCAGATTGTGCGAAAACCAGGAGCGTATAACTTTGTTGTATTTTCCAAAAAGCCAGCATCTGTAAATATTACCTGCACACTTAGGAGGCACCGAAAGCAAACCAAGGTAATAACCATGAAGAACTGTTCTGCAGCCCATACTGTTAAGAATTTTTTTCAGGGTATACTGCATAGAACCATTCCAGCCAAGGTCAACTACCGCAACATCCTTGTATTCAGTTATTTTTTTCTGTTTTGCATACCAGCAGAATTTCTCGTATGCTGTGTATGAACGGGCATACAGAATATCATTAAACACCTCTGAATGCTTAACTTTATCGCAGAACTCAGCAAATTCCTTTCTGCCCATCATCATGTTTTCATTATCGCAGTAACCTATATCAGCATACACCTTTTTTCTTTCATTCTCTGAAAATTCAGCACGCTGAAGCATAATTGCCGCCGACATTCTGTAGGCATTATAGAAAAGCCTGTCATAAGCACTGTCATCCTTCAGCCAGTATGCTGCCATACGAAGTGAGTATCTTGAACAGTAAAAATATGAACACTCGATGCCGTTATTTCTCTTTGCACAGATACTAATCGCTGTCCGGTACATCAGATAACCGTCTCTGGAAAAGAAGTAAATCCGCTTAATGCCTGTCTTTTCTGCCTGCTGAATAATCCAGCATGTGTACATAAAAACCACCGGAGATATTACATAGTCGGAAATATTATTAAATGCATCTTTGTAATCAGGATGAGCATTTTTTACAATATTAAAAATCTTTTCTTCAGATTTTAATATATCTGAATACTTTTTCCTCATACTATCCCCTCGGTAATTTTTTCTTCTTTTTCAATGTATTTGCTGTATATAGCAGCCATTGATGAAAGTGACTCATTAATATCAAACGGAATAACAGATTTGACTGCATTTCTGCTCATTTCCATTCTTAAATCTTCATTATTTTTTAGTTTTATAACTGCATCTGCAAAACCTTTTGAATCATCAGGTCTTAGCAGTATACCGTTGACATTATTTCTGCCGTATTCCCTTACTCCTCTTATATCTGAAGCTATTATCGGAACACCGGCTGACATAGCCTCAAGCGGAGCTATCCCAAGTCCTTCACGCAGTGAAGGAAACAGAAACAAATCTGCTATATGTACAACCTCAAAAATATCATATCTGTATCCTGTGAATATCACACGGCTGTCAATTCCGAGATTAACAGCCAAAAGCCTGTATTCATCAAGCATATCTCCTTCGCCGCAGATAACATAATAAACTGAATCATCGTTTATCATGCTCATTGCCGTAAGGGTTGTTTTAAGGTTTTTGTTTTTATTTATCTCAGATACAGATAAAAGAACAAAGCTGTCTTCAGGTATACCAAGTTTCCTCTTGAGCCGCTTTGGATCTGCACTTGAATTTTTTATCTTCTGTGTATCAACACCGGTTCCATGCATGTAATAAGCTTCACAGGCAGTTCCCTGACAGATTTTCTGAGCTGAGCCGAAATCCTCAGCATTTATTGTGATAATACCGTCAGTAAACCAGACAAGCAGCTTTTCTGCCAGATAATACATTATACTTGACATCGGAGCGCCTTTAAAGAAATGAAAACCATGTGTCGTATACAGAACGACTGTTTCCTTGTTTAATCCCACTGCCGCCAGTCTTGTAACAGCCGCTGCAACAGGTGTATGACAGTGTATAAGTTCATAACCATTTTCTTTGATTATTTTTCTGACTTTCCTGTATGCAGTTATATTTTTTGGACTGAATGGGTTTCTGCTGAAACAGATGTCATAAAATTTATCACAGTGAGAAATCTCACATTTTTCACCTTCGTTAAAATCATCAGCTGCACACACATGAACTTCATATCCCCATTCCTGAAGCATCTTCATATACGGAATATGAAACTGACATATATGTTTTTTTGCAACTGTTGCGGCATATAAAATCTTTTTACTCATTAATCATCCTGACCGGCACCTTTTGAGGGCCATATAATCCCTGTCTTCTCAAGTTTCTGTATTCTGTCCTCTGACATTGTCCCTGTCCTGTACTGTCTCTTCTTCTGAACAATCCATGCCCCCAGAGCATATCCGTCATCGCAGACATACTTAGGTGATACCTTAAGATTGCCGTGTTCACTGAAATATCTTTCTGCGTGCTCAAGACCGACATCGAACCTGTGCTGTTCAACATCCCAGATCATGCCTATCCGGTTAAGTCTTTCTGTCTGCTCCTCATCAAGAGGCCGACCGTTTCCATTCCCGTTTTTTTTCTGTCTCAGATGTACAATCCAGTTGCCGAGTTTGATTCCGCTCTCAGTAACATACTTTCCCGGAACATTAAGATTTCCGTATTTTCTGAAATACTTCACAGCTTCAAGATAATTTTCCTCCCACCGTGAATCTACAACATTCCATATCATACCTATTTTTTCAAGTCTTGAAACTTTTACGGAATCAATGCCGCCGTATCTGCCTTCGCATTTTGCAGCGCGCATTCTCTGAACCCAGCCGCCAAGTTTTATACCGTCTTCTGTTACATAATCAAATGAGAGTTTTAAACTGCCATGCTTTTTATAGTACTGCTCAGCCGCAGAATAATACCTTTCCCATAAAAGATTCCGGTAATTTTCCCTGTATGAAAAAACTGAAAGAATGTATTCAGGCGAATTGAGTATGCCTAAAACAATAGCCTCACCGAGTGTCATCTGTGAGGCTACATTTCCGTCAAATATCTCATCTGCCATATCACGCTGGTTATCGAGATATCGGATTGATGTAGCCGATAATCCTAAAACAGGAACCTCTGAAAATTTATCAAGAAGAGTTTCAACGCCTGTTCCCCACAACCGGGCGCCGCAGCGATGAAACTCATCAAGAACGATATAATCAGGTCTGACTTCGGAAATCTCATCCTCAGTCATGTTCATGAGTCTGGCATATGTATAGAATTTTATATTATCCGGATTAAAATCTTCCGAAACAGCTTTTATGTTTTCAAGCTGTGTTTTGAATATGTATTCAGAAGGTGAAATCCAGCATATTGTTTTATCCATGTTGTCATCACAAAGCTTAAAAGCTATAAATGATTTCCCTGTACCAGTCGAGTGAATAACAGCAGCTTTTCCTTTTTCATTCAGCATTTTTACCGATGCTCTGTATGCATCTTCATTATGCTTAAACAATTTTAGTGCCAACTGTTCCCACTCCCCCATGATTTTCATAAAAGTATGAGTTTTACGAAAAATATTCAGCTATAATAATCGACTGCAGCCAAACTGAAACTATATATTACGATATATTTTTCAGGACATGGTGCATATTGTGCAAAATGTGATGTAAAATATCATTATCACCAAACTAATGCATTTTAAATTATATCATACTGGTGCACTATTGTCAATAGCTGTTTTATAAATATTTTGCGGAAATTATCCGCATATTAACAATGGATGGAGTAATTTATGAGTACAATATACAAAAGAAAAGACGGAAGATGGGAAGAAAGAATTTATTTAAGTAAGGGGAAGTATAAAGCTGTTTATGCAGTTACCGCGAGGATATTGAAAAAAAGCTGCTTGAAATTCAGGAAAATACAGATACCCTGAATTATAAGCATTCTTTTGAAAAGCTTTATACTGAATGGATTCAAAGCATAGAAGTCAACGTTAAAGAATCAACAGCCTGCAATTACAGAATGAAAGCAATGACTCATCTGATACCCTATTTTAATAAAATAAGATGTTCCGAAATTTCTGAACATCTTATTAAAGCGGTTATTACAACAAAGCGCAGTGAAACAGT
>CAMCOJ010000240.1 GCA_945876405.1 uncultured Ruminococcus sp. | reverse complement strand
AGATTTCTGCCTGTCTCGTGGGCTCGGAGATGTGTATAAGAGACAGCGCATGGATACAACAGATCGTGTATCCATGCGTTTTGTTTTACTAAACTGTTTTTATTCTTCCAGAGCATATTTCAGACTGTATTCCTTAAACTTATTTGTATAGTCATCAGTATCATTTCTGAATGTTCTGAGTGATTCATGCAGATTTAGATTTCCGGCTGACATATCGATTATACATCCGGCAATATTTGAACAGTGATCCGACACTCTTTCCAGATTAGTAAGAAGATCCGACCAGATAAAACCTGCCTCAATTCCGCAGTGTCCCTGCTGAAGTCTGAGAATATGATTTGTTCTGAGAGCTTCCTTAAGACCGTCTATTACCTGTTCGAGAGGTTCAATTCTCAGTGCACTTTCCGTGCTGCTGTTTGTAAATGAATCAAGGCAGAGATTAAGTATTTCACTTATTGCATTTAACATAACACTTAGTTCTGAGAGAGCTTTATCGGAAAGTGTTATATTTTTCTCAATAAGTTCTTCTGATGATTCAGTAATATTTACAGCGTGATCTGAAATTCTTTCAAAGTCTCCGATTATTTTAAGAAGTTTGGCAGCTTCGTTACTGTCTTCTTCGCTTATATGCAGTGAACTTAGTTTTACCAGGTACGTACCCAGTATATCTTCGTAATGGTCCGTCTTGTCTTCAGCCTGGCGTATTTTTTCGGCCAGCTCCGGACTGTAGTCTGTAAGTGAAGTAATCGAATCTCTGAGTGCCGTTACAGCACATTCAGCCATATCACATGCTACTTCGTAGCATCTTTTCAGCGCGATAGGTGGAGTTGTGAGAAGTCTGTAGTCAAGTTCAGAGTCGCTTTCAGGTTTATCATTGTCAGGAACAAGTTTACACACAAGTTTTTCAAGTACTCCGGACAAAGGAAGCATAAGTGCAGTACAAAATACGTTAAATGCGGAGTGGGTGACAGCTATTCCAAGAAGAGAAGCGGACTGATCAAGAAAAGCCGGGGCGAATACAGCACGGTATATGCAGAACAATATCAGACATACCATGCTTCCTATTACATTGAAGTTGAGATGAACAAATGCAGCACGTTTTGCATTTTTATTTGCACCTATTGATGAAATCATTGCAGTTACGCATGTACCTATATTCTGTCCCATTATGATAGGTACAGCAGCTCCATAGCTTATCTGACCGGTAATGGCAAGTGCCTGCAGAATACCAACGGATGCGGAACTTGACTGGATAATCGCAGTAAGGACGGCACCGGCGAGAACACCGAGAAACGGATTTTTAAACATTATAAAAAGATTTGTGAATTCTTCCACTTCACTGAGACCGGAAACTGCACCAGACATTGTTTCCATACCAAACATAAGTGTTGCAAAACCAAGCAGAATCATACCTGTATCTTTTTTCTTTGTACTTTTGCAGAACATATACAGTATTATTCCTATTAGAGCAAGGATAGGTGTGAATGATGAAGGCTTGAGAAGAGAAACAAAAACATTATTGCTGTCTATTCCGGCCATACTAAGAATCCAGGCAGTTGCTGTTGTACCTACATTGGCACCCATAATTACATTTATAGCCTGTTTAAGTGTCATAAGACCGGAATTTACAAATCCCACAACCATAACAGTGGTTGCTGAGGAACTCTGTAT
This sequence comes from uncultured Ruminococcus sp., assembly GCA_945876405.1. Classification (GTDB taxonomy): domain Bacteria; phylum Bacillota; class Clostridia; order Oscillospirales; family Ruminococcaceae; genus HUN007. The sequence goes on along the minus strand of CAMCOJ010000240.1, from coordinate 2,567 downwards.
AACGGCGGTTACACCAAGGCCTGTCAGAAGACCAGCTGCTTTGTTTGTTGTCATTTTTCCAAGAAGACTCCGGAGTTTTCCTCCGGCTCTTTGTTCGAGTGACTGTCCCATTATGTTCATTCCGAAAAGAAAAAGGCTCAGACCACCGATCATAGTCAGTACACTGAAAATATCCATAAATCAATTCCTTTCAAATTTTTACGGATAAATCATATCATACTGATGTTAAATCTGTTATCTGAGCTTTGTAAAGTTTTTGTAAAGTTTTTATAAAAGAGATTTTTCAGGAAATATAACGCTTATAGTTGTTCCACCGTCCGGTACACTTTCAAGCTTTATTTCAGCATCATGAAGTCTTGCTGCATGCTTAACAATTGAAAGACCGAGTCCGGTGCCTCCGACTTCTTTGGAGTGGCTTTTATCAACTCTGTAGAACCTTTCGAAAATTCGTTCCTGGTGTTCTTTGGGAATACCGATACCGTTATCAGAAACAGTCAGTATAGTTTTGTTATTATCCTGAATAACAGTTATATCCACGGAACCGTTTTGTCTGTTATATTTTATTGCGTTGTCGCAGAGATTATAAACAAGTCCGTTTAAAAGCTGAGGAAAACCGTATATTTTTGACGAACCTCCGTTCAGAGTAACTGTAAGATTTTTGGCATCAGCTGCCGGTTTCAGTATATCCACAGTTTCATGAGCAACGGCAAAAAGATCAGTCTCCTCAAGTTCCATATCATAGGTTCCTTCATCAAGCCGGGAAAGCTTGATAATATCATCAACCAGAACAATCATTCTCTGTGCTTCAGAATAAATTCTTGAAGAAAAAGAAACAATATCATTTTCTTTGACCAGTCCGTTTTTCATAAGTTCTGCGTATCCGGAAATAGAATGCAGAGGAGTTTTAAGTTCGTGAGAAACATTTGCAGAAAATTCACGTCTCATCTGTTCAGCTTTTTCTTTTTCCGTTATATCAAATATGATAAGAGCGATTCCAGAAATACTGTCGTCAGATACAACAGGACTGGCATTAATCTGATATTCAAGACCGTTTATATTCATCATGACATCAGCATGTTCTCCACTCTGTGCCTTATTGAGGAGATTCTGGATTTCAATTGATCTGTTTACAAGCAGTATATCTTTTCCGATACAGTATTTGCTTGCAGAAAGAATTTTCGAGGCTGAATGGTTTATGCTCAGTATGGTTCCTGTTTCGTTAAGAAGAACTATGCCCTCATTCATATTGTAAGTAGCTGCGTTAAATTCCTCCTGTTTTCGTCTGAGTTCGGCAGACTGGGATTTTAACTGACGTTGCTGACTGTTTATTCTTTCAATAAGAGGTTTCAGTTCTTCATAACTATCCTTTAACTCTGGTTTATCTATATTAAGTTCATTAAGAGGTTTGATAATCTTTTCTGAAAGTCTTGATGCAAGAATTAATGATAAAACAGCAGCGATCACTGCGACAATAGCAATTGGCTGGGTCATCATAAGAATAAGTGAAAGAACAGAGTAATGAGTTTCGGAGAGTCTGATAACTGTCCCGTCCGGAAGAAGTTTTGCAGTGTATATCTGACGTTCAAGAAGGGTAGAGGAATATCTTGTACTTTCTCCGTATCCTTTGGCAAGAGCCTCTCTGATTTCTTCACGACCCAGATGATTTTCCATTGAATCAGCAGGAGAAACCGTATCATATAAAACATCGCCGTCCGATTCAATAAGTGTTATCCGAAAGTCCTTGTTATCAATTTTTTTTAGAAAAGATATACCCTGATCCTGTACAGCCACAGAAACAAGTTCAGTTTGCTTTTTTAAAGTTTCAAGCTGTATATCAGAAAAATAAGTATAAAGAATGCTCATTATGAGCAGAAGAGATGCCAGAAATACGCCGGTTGCTGCCAGACATATTGATTTAAATATACTGTTTTTCATGATGCTGCCTCAAATCTGTAACCAACGCCTCGTACGGTTTCTATACAGCAACCGCATTTACCGAGTTTTGTTCTCAGTGTTCCTATATGAACATCAACCGTTCGTGTTTCTCCGGCAAATTCTGCTCCCCATACATTATAGAGAAGCTGATCTCTTGTGAATACAAGTCCTGGATTTTCCATAAATATTTTTAAAAGTTCATATTCCTTAAGTGTTAAATTAATTCTGCGTCCTTCAGCTTCAGCAGTATGTTCCGAATTATTCAGAACTATACCCCCGTATTTCAAAACACTGCTTTTTTTATTTGGCTGTGTTCTTCTGAGAACTGCTTTTACACGGCTTATCATTTCCATCATTCCGAAAGGTTTTGAAAGATAATCGTCAGCACCCTGATCAAGTCCAATAACTTTATCATATTCTGTTCCTTTGGCAGTAGCCATTATTACAGGAATGTCAGCAGTTGCAGCATTTGTCCTGATTTTCTTCAGAATTGAAAGTCCGTCTTCTCCTGGCAGCATTATATCAAGCATTATTAGTTCAGGTTTATTTATTTTTAATTCGTCCATCAGTGCAGAGCCATCAGAAAAACCTGTCTCTTATACACATCTCCGAGCCCACGAGACAGGCAGAAA
>CAMCOJ010000239.1 GCA_945876405.1 uncultured Ruminococcus sp. | reverse complement strand
ATACAGTTCTAACTTATTGGAAGCCCCCACTTCTATAAGTGGGGGAGGATGTCACTGTATAATTGTTTTCAATGCCTCGCACATCTTATGACTTCGTTGGTTACGTGCGTATTGGCTAATAGAAACCAGGCAGACAGTTCAGGAACAGGATGAAGCTTCTGTAAAATACAGTGTTACCCAGATATACTTACAAACAAAGACGCAAATGGTTCAGATTCAGAGAAGATCCGTAATGAAAACGGAATTGAAGAAAAAACAACTTATGAATATGACGGATTAAAAAGACTGACTAAAGAAACTGTAGAAAGTTCTGTAACAGATATATATTCATATAGTTATGATGATTACAGCAACCGTATAAAAATGACAGTAAGCGGTTCGGAAAATTATACAGTAGACTATAACTATAATGATTCCGAAGGATATAAGGCTCTTCTGCGCTCTTTGCCGTTGAATTCAGAATAAACCATATAAATTATCTTGTGCATGCTGCAAAAGCAACAAAAAAATAAAACAATGGCAAACAGCGAATTTACGTTGGTTGCCATTGTTTGTTTTTTAGTAAAAGTTTTCGCAGGGAATTTTTCTCAGTTTCTGAAGGACTTTTTTGAAGAATAATTTTGAACCGTGCAGTTATCTGCATATACTCCAGACCGCTGCCAGTGCAATCAGTGCAGCGGCTGCAACTGAAAAGTGAATCAGAAACAAATATAATGTTCGTCCTTTTTTCCGTGAAGGAGCGGATATTCTGTCGGGAACATTTGAATTGATGTATTCTGCCGCTTCTCTTGCGATGTGTCTTTCCGGGACGTTGTTCATTTCAGGGCGTATATAGAGTACGGCTCTTTCAAAATACATATTTCCGGTATCGTTGATTTCCACAATGCTTTTATTTACACCTTTTAACATATGATTCTTCCTCCTTTGTATATGGTAATATTTGACTAACTGCAGTGAGTTTATTCATATTTAAATCTTTAATATTTTTGTTTTTTTTAACAGGTTGAAAGCTGTTGAAAAAACTGTTGAAAGTGTGGAATACTGGTTTGGTGTGTTGAAAAACTGAATTTTACTGTCGAAAAGTCTGTGGAAAGAGTGGAAAAACACAGGTGAAATACGATGTTGACAGTGTTGAAGCGGTTGAAAACTGCCAGAATGAGGAAGGTTTCAGCTGACTTTTCAACATTGCATGCCGGTGCGGAATGTGCTATACTATAGTGAACGAAAAAAATATTTTTTCGTTCATCGGTGCCGATATGCACGGAGTGACCGCAGGGAACGGATGTGCAAGGCAATATTAATAAAATATTTATAGTGCAAGTCAAATTTATTTTGACGTTCACTATAAAAATATAACAGCCGGAAAATAAGATGCGGAGGACAAATATGGATTACAGTATAACCAAAGACGGCATTCTTGTATGCCAGAAGGACTTTGACCTGGAGCAGACACTTGACTGCGGACAGGCGTTCAGATGGAGTAAAAATGCGGACGGGAGCTTTGAAGGATACTTTCTGAACAGCTATCTGAAGATCTCTCAGACAGATAAGGAATGTTTTCTGTTTCATGATATTTCTGAGAACGAGTTTCTTGATGTCTGGAAGGATTATTTTGATTTTGATACTGATTACGGTGAGCTTAAAAGAAGATTTTCAGAGGACAGCATACTCTCGCAGGCGTGTCAGTTTGCCTCGGGAATACGGCTTCTCAGACAGGATGCATGGGAATGCCTGTGTTCGTTTATAATTTCACAGAACAATAATATCCCGCGGATAAAGGGTATAATATCAAGACTCTGCGAAAAATTCGGCGGATTTCCTGATGCCGCAGTTCTTTCAAAGGAAGATGCGGAATCACTTGCCTTTTTAAGAGCAGGGTTCCGGGCGAAATATATAGAAGACGCAGCTCTGAAGGTTTCTTCCGGTGAAATAAACCTTTCCGAAACAGCAGGGATGGAACTTAATGAGGCAGAGAAGGAACTGATGAAAATAAAAGGGGTAGGTCCGAAGGTAGCGGCCTGCGTGCTGCTTTTCGGAATGCACAGAATGGATGCATACCCTGTTGACGTATGGATAAAAAGAGTCCTTGAGACATTTTACCCTGAAGGAATGCCGGAATGTACAAAGGGTTTTGAGGGTATTGCACAGCAGTATCTTTTCCACTATGTACGCTGCAATCCGGAAAAACTGAAGTAAGACAAAAATGGTTCAAAACAATAAAAAAATACAGTTTTATTGTGAATAAGTTGTGAAATCTGCGGGATAATTCTTGACAAATATGTAATTTTGCTGTATTATGAGTATGTGAAATTATTTTTATGTGTAAGGAGGGGACTATATTGAGCGAAAAAAGAAATATAAATGTCGGCCTGCTCGTAAACAGTATTCAGAATGACTATTCCACACTTCTTTGTAAGGGTGCAGCTATTTCTGCAGAAGAACTTGGTGTGAACCTCCTTATAGTTCCCGGACGCGAACTTAACTATACATGGGACAATATAGAGATAAACAGATACGAGTATCAGAACAATGTACTTTATTCATATGTCACAGAGGAGAATATTGACGTTCTTCTTGTGTCACTCGGAACGGTCGGATTTTTTCTGAGTCCTGAAGAAAAGAAAGAATTCCTTGACCGTTACAAAGGGATAAAGACCATTGCAATGGAATCCGAAGTTGAAGGATACCCGTCCATCGTTTTCGGAAACGAAGGACTCAGGGAAGAGATAGAGCATATTATAAAAGTTCACAACAGGAAAAAAATCGCCTTTATAAGCGGACCGAAAACAAATTCTGTTGCAAATGAGCGACTTCAGCTTTACATGGATATAATGAAAGAAAATAACCTCACTATAAGTGAAGATTATATAGCATACGGAGATTTTACTGATTACTGTGATGCGGTGATAGAAGAATTTTTCGAGAGAAATTCCGACAATATTCCTGAAGCGGTTTGCTGTGCAAATGATTCTATGGTAATTCCGGTAAAAAGAGCGTGCCAGAAGAGAGGACTGGTATTCGGAAAAGACATACTCGTAACGGGGTATGACGATGCGGTATTTGCAAATGTTATGGATCCGCCTCTTACTACGGTAAAGTCCAATATCATGAGTATGGGATATCAGGCGGTCAGAAGTGCGGTAAGCTATTTCAGAACCGGCCACATTGAAAAAACATTTGTAAAAACCTCCCTTATAGTGCGTCAGTCCTGCGGATGTGATGCCGAATCAATTCGTCTTGCGGAAACAAAGGAAATACACAGCGGAATGGAGAAAAATCAGATTGTAAAAAATATCTCAGGTTATGCACTGAAAAAATCAACTCTTGATATAATTCCGGGAAAACAGATTAATGCGATAGAAAAATTTATATCCTGTGTATATGAAAGACTTGCTGCAGGACATGAGTTCACTTTCAGGGAAACCAGTGCACTGGTAGCGGAACTTATGAGTGAAGAAAATATGAATTTTCTTACGTTTGATACTGTAAATGCACTTATGTTCAGCCTTAAAAAGATAGCATTCGAAATTTTCGATGATGAAGACGGTGATATTGTATTTTCGATATTCGAACGTTTTTTCAGGTGCATCAGTCTTCAGTTTGCTGAAGAGAGTCACAATATTGAAAAAAGAATGATATCGGACAGATTTGTTTTTGCCCGTATTGCCGATGATATGATGGACAGCGGAAACAATGAAACTGAATGTTTTCGTCATCTTATGGACGATATCGCCCACCTTAACGTAAAAAGCTGCTATCTGTATCTTTATCATAACTCATTTCTTGATTTCAGAAATATATCCGATGAAGAGAAAGGAGAAAAGTGGCAGCGCCCTCAGAACATCTATCTGAAGGCTGTGTATGACGGAGGAAAGTGTATCATTCCGCATATTAATGAACAGTGTATGAGATATGACGAATTCCTGACTCATAAGTTTATTCCTGCTTTGCAGCGTAAGACAATGATTCTTCAGGCACTTTATTTTAATGACGAGCAGTACGGAGTTATGCTGGTGGAAACAGATGCCGCAGCTATGTCGGAAGTTATGAATATATCAAGACAAATCTGTACGGCAATCAAGCTTACTCAGTTTATGAATCAGCTTGAAGGTGCTCTTGAGGATGTCAGAAAGGTAAATATCCGTCTCAGTGCTGAATCAGTTTCTGACCAGCTTACAGGAGTTTATAACAGAAGCTGTCTCTTATACACATCTCCGAGCCCACGAGACAGGCAGAAATCTC
>CAMCOJ010000238.1 GCA_945876405.1 uncultured Ruminococcus sp. | reverse complement strand
AATAAATGTCGGATTAACTAAAACTGAAAAAGCAATTTTAGGATATCTGATAGAAACCCCTGATTTAACGTCTGATGAATTAGCAGAAAAAATTAACGTTACCAGAAGAACGATTGAACGAGGTACTTCGAATCTTCAGAAGAAAGGAATTATTGAGCGAATCGGCTCAAAACGTGCCGGAAAATGGCTGGTTATAAAATAAATCGATTTTTACAATAATATGGTGACTGCAAATATTATCGTAGTTGCAGTAAGTCTAATATTATGGAAAGATATAACAAAAAACGTATAGAGAAATATCAATATGGTGGTACGTATATGAAACAAATTTTACTGCTTGAAGATGATTAAAACTTAAACAGAGGAATCAGTCTGAAACTGAGCAGGGAAGGCTATCGTGTATTTTCGGCTCTTACTTTGACGGAAGCCAGAGCGTTATTTGATAAAGAAAACATTGATCTGGTCATTTGTGATATTACTTTACCGGATGGAAACGGGCTGGATTTCGGAAAAGCGGTAAGAGAGAAAAGCAATTCAGTTCTGATCTATCTCACAGCCATGGATCAGGAGATTGATATTGTCAACGGATATGATACAGGGGCTGATGACTATATTACAAAGCCTTTTTCGGTAAATATTCTTACTTCCAAAGTAAATGCTTTTATGAGAAGGTTAAGTAATAAGGAAGAGGGCATATATACATCAGGTGATATTGAAGTTTCTGTAAATGAAATGCAGGTGAAAAAAGCCGGAGCAGTAATTTCACTTAGCAAAACTGAACTGCAGCTTCTTGTTTGTCTTCTCGAAAATGCAGGACATATACTGTCAAAAGAGATTATTCTTGAAAAGGTGTGGGGATTTGACGGGCAGTTTGTTGATGACAACACAGTAACTGTAAATATCAGCAGACTGAAAAATAAGCTTGGTACAGACAGTATAGAAAATGTAAGAGGACTTGGATATTAAAAACCTCCTTTTAAAGTGGGTGATAATTCTTGCTGTTATTATATCATAATTTTTCGAAAAAACCAACAGCAAATTTATATACCGCTGTTGCTAATGTACTGAGATTATGCTATACTAATGAAGTAATAAAAAGAATGGCATAAAGGATTTCAGTCTGTTAAAAAGAAATCAGCATTTTTACTGGCTGACGAATTTAATTGGTATACATAAATGTGATAAAAGTAAAATCATTGCATATATCAATATACAGAACGGAGGTTTATTACAGTGAATTCAGCAATCAAAAATATGAAAATAGGAATCTTAGGTGCAGGACACATCGCCGGCACATTTGCTCATACTATCAGGCACACAGAAGGTGCTTTGTGTTACGCAGTTGCATCGAGGAGTTACGAAAAGGCGGCAGAGTTTGCAAAGCAATATGGTTTTGAAAAGGCATATGGCAGTTATGAGGAGATGCTGAATGACAGGGAAGTGGAACTTGTTTATATCGCTACACCGCATTCACATCATTATGAACATATGAAACTCTGTATCAGGCACAAGAAACATGTATTGTGTGAAAAGCCGTTTACTGTAAATGCTGAACAGGCGGCAGAAATAAAAGCACTTGCTGTTTCAGAAGGTGTATTTGCAGCAGAGGCAATATGGACAAGATATATGCCGTCACGAACTATAATAAACGAAATACTTGAAAGTGGTGCAATAGGAAAACCATGCACAATGACTGCCAGCCTGTCGTATGCAATTTCTCATAAAGAGCGTTTGATCAGACCTGAACTTGCGGGCGGTGCATTACTGGACGTAGGAATTTACTGCCTTAATTTTGCACTTATGCATTTTGGAAAGGATATTGACCGCATTGAGACTTCGGTACAGATGACGGACACAGGTGTTGACGGGCAGGAAACAATTACTGTTTTTTACCGGGACGGAAGGATGGCATCACTCTGTTCAGGGATTTATGGCCGTTCTGACAGAAGAGGTATGATCTGCGGAGACAAAGGCTATCTTGTAACTGATAATATTAATAACCCGAACAGTATAGATATCTATGATACCGATGACAATCTGATAAAGCATATCTCCGTACCGGAACAGATTAACGGTTATGAATATGAACTTTCTGAATGTATTCGTCTGATAGAAAAGGGTGCCCTGGAGAGTACATCAATGCCGCTTGACGATACAATTGAATGCCTTGAGATAATGGATATGATACGCAGCAAATGGGGACTGGTTTACCCTGTGGAAATGCAGAGCGGAGATGCATAGAAGAATTACAGTATGGTTGTGCTGTTATACGAAAGTTTTATAGTGAAAGTCAAAATAAATTTGACTTTCACTATAATTATTTTATTTATATTGCCTTGCACATCCGATGACTGCGTCATCTCCGTGCAGATCGGCTAATAGTAAACGCAATTTATTTATTGCGTTTACTATAGTTATAATGACTTCATAATAATCAAAAAATATTAGTTAAGTACGATTGACCAAATCGTGCTTGACTATTTTTATTGTGTGATTTATAGTACTGTTGAAGACAAGAAGCAGGAATTGCATAATATCCTGACAGAACTCATAAAAATAACAGCGAACGAAATTTTTTCGTTCGCTGTTATTTTTTTACGTTATCGCTTATCTGTAGCCGTGAATCAGTTCAGTATTACTTCGATATTTTCTTCGTTTTCAATATTTTCCATAACAGCTGAAGGAATGCATATGAGCATATTGTAATATCTGACTTCATTGTCATTTTCAGACTGACTGATGAATTCACTGTTCACAGTAAATCTGTCTGGATTCTCGCGTGAATATTCAAGACCTTTGAAAACTGCCTCCTCATCCGCTGGCTTAAACTGAACGTATATCATTCTGTTACCTGCTTCAAAATAATTTTCCGGGATATCTGCTGCTTTTGAGATGGCATCAAGATGATTTGTTTTTGCTTCTGCAATAAGATTTCTGTATTCTTCCTCAGTTCTTATAAACTGAACGGTTTCTTCTTCTGTTCCGTAGTCGCCGTAATTCAGATAAACCATGTACGGAGTACCGTTGAAATCAAATTTTTCTCCGGTTGTATATATTATTCTGCCGTTATATTCTGAAGAATATGAGGTTTTGTTCTTGTTTTCCTGATAATATTTATATTCTGATTCATTAAAGTAATATCCGGAATTAACAAGAATATCAACAAGTTCTTTTGAAGCTTCATCATCACGGATTCTGCATCCGTCTCCAAGCTCGGAAATGCTGACAAAAGAGTTATGTCTTATGAGATAAAGCGAATCTTCTCCATAGTCATTTGACAGATGGTATGAGTCCGGGAAAGAAGGCAGGGATTCAGATGTATATGAATACATGGTATTCATAGCACTGTATATTTTTGACATTATTTCAGGCGGTATTGCTTCCTTTACCTGAAGGTAAGCAGAATCCAGTATATTTTTTAATCCGGATACAGTAGTTTCATCTGATGAAACGCCTTCTGAATGTAAATCAAGAAACTGTTCTTCATCTTCTGAAGCTCTGAAGAACATTTCGCCCATTCCGTTGACAACGGTAATGTTCTGTGTTGGCTGCCATGCATAATTTTCATAAACAATTGCCAGAACCGGCTGATTAAGGTATTCAGCTACGTTTTTCTCTCTTATATCTATACCGTTTGTCTCACCATAAGGACTGCTCAGGAAAACCGATTCCGGTTTTTCATAAAGGCTTTCTCCGGTAACTGTTAAAGTAAGTCCGTTATCGAGACAGTAACTTCTTTTTACAATTGTTCCTGAAGCTGTTTCCTGTTCGAAATAATAGCTGTCCAGATCAGACCAGTTTATTTCTTCTTTATTTGAAAGTTCAATAACACCGGATACAGACAAAGATTCGGATTTTTTCTGGAAAATATTGCTTATATGGCTGATGTACTGTCTGTAATATGCAAGATCGGCAAGAGTAACTTTTGCATCTTTGTCAAGATCTGCTGCATCAAACTGTACCGGAGCAAAATTCTGTTCTCTGATACAGTAAAGCGAAATCATTGTGAGATCTGTTACGTCGCGTTTGTTATCTGCATTGACGTCACCGGACATTAATTTTTCCGGAAGATGAGTAATCGGTTCATTGTCCTCTTTCGGAGGATCTTCCTGAGGGGTATCAGGAGATGAGGATATATCTTCCCTGTCGATTATTTCATATTTTAAATTATTATAATGTGCATATTTGAGTGCATAGCTGTCGATGTAAACTTTAAACGAGATATAACGAACATTCATAAAAGCATCATGTCTGATTTCATTTATGA
>CAMCOJ010000237.1 GCA_945876405.1 uncultured Ruminococcus sp. | reverse complement strand
ACGAGATTTCTGCCTGTCTCGTGGGCTCGGAGATGTGTATAAGAGACAGTAAAATGATATATCAGAAGTATCCTCTTCGGTGCCAAGAGGCGTGTTAAATCCATAATCATTTGTTCCGCCGAATACTACAATAAAATCTGCATCCTTTCTGATTTCCTTGTATCTCGTTACAAAAGGAGCAATATCTGTTCCCATATCTGATGCTGAAGAAATGCACGATCCGGCAAGTCCATACGGCTCTGCCAAGGAAAGATCGAGCATTTCTGAAAGGTAATTCCAGTAAATCTTTCCTTCAGAAGTATTTACACCCTCTGTAATACTGTCTCCCAGAAAAGCACCGATGCTCCCCTTCCACTTACTTTCTGTTTCAGGAAGAACTGTATCAGATTTTTTTCTGAAGGAAACATAATTGTACTTTATTTCATCATCGTTTATCTGAATTTTAGTTTTATACATTATTGATTTTTCGTCCTCAGATAAAATAAGCTCTTTACAGCTTCCTACCCCGCCTCTTCCGGTGATAAATCTGATCTTTATACCCTCATCGGTCTGAGCTGAGTCAAAATATGAAACCAGCTGACTGAATCCGTAATCCTGGTTTGTAATCAGTTCTGCTTTATAGCTAATATCACCTACTCCGGCACTGAAAATCAGTTCCTCTTCATTATTGTCAGAAATCCAGCAGCCATAGAGAATATCAAAAATTTCTTCTGAAGTCTTACGCTTTTTCTGTACGTGTTTTTCAGGTAATTTGCCATCAACCTCAGAATTCTCAGTTTCCTTTTTTTCTGATTTTTGGTTATTATCCTGATTATCGGGAATATTTTCCGATGTCTCCTGCTCTTCACTTTCAGAATCAGTGTGTTCAGACGCAGCTACAGAAGATTCGTCCTTTGAGCCACAGCCAGATACTGACACTGACATCACAGAAAGAAGCAAAAACAAAGCTAATATTTTAAGATTCATCCCCTGTTCCCTCCTTGTATCACTATGATACTATCTTATCACATTTTTATTAATCATTCAAGCCTTAATTAACAATACACTAAAATATTTAACCAAATCGACATAAAATATAAACCAGGCTCAGAAGTATAAATCCGAACCTGGTTTTTCAATACATTTACTTACTTGGATAGGAAAGCTTAACATCTAATCCCATAAGGTATTCCTTCAGCAAAGCCAAATCCATTACATTTACTTTCCATCTCCGTTTGTATCGTGAGCGTCTGTCTTTTTGGAGTCAATATTCAGGAGATAATTTTTAAGTAAAATAAAATCAACAATATTAACAGACTTATTGCCATCAATATCACCGGGAATGTAATCATAATCTCCGGGAGTGTCTGACAGCTCATAGTTTTTCCAGTCCTTTGGAAGCTCTGAAAGTGTAATGCAGTAGTCACTCTTGTAAATTTTCTTTAATTCATCAAGGTTCTGATAATCTTCACCTGAAAGAAATTTTGGAGAGCTTTCTTCATCGTACCATGGGCAGAAATAGAGCCAGCCGGCTTTCTCAATTGTTATATTATCAAGTGACGGAATGGTATCATTTTCAGGCATTGCAACCATCTTTTTACCATCTACTGTGTCATAAAGTCTCCAGAATATTCCTGATTCAGCATCAAGATTCGGACCGCTTGTATTTCCGTCATGACGGTTATACTGTGTATTGTATTTGTCATAGCCTACGATATCAACGCAGTCTTCACCTGAATACCATTCTGCAGAAGCATCTGACCAGGCATAAAGATTCTGTTCCCAGATTAAGTTATGAATTCCGTATGTTTCCTGAAGTTCTGTCTGAAGGTATTTCCAGAGTTTGTTATATACTTCAGGACCTTCCTTGCCCCACCAGAACCATGAAACACCGCCGTTTGAATAGTTACCGTCTGCTTCATGAAGAGGACGGAATAATACAGGTACTCCGGCATCCTGAAGTTTTGAAAGCTGTTCAGCAAGATTTTTAATACAGAGCTGCCAGTAATCATATTCAGGCGTTCCCTTTTCCATTGCCTTTGACGGGCTGAAATCACATTTTTCAGAATATGTAGTCTTTGAGAAATCAAGAGGCTCACCAAGGGTATAATCAGCCATTGTTACCGGAACATTAATATGCCATGAAGCTGTACAAATACCATTTTTATTGTTTGTCCAGTCAATCATTCGTTCAACAATTCCGTCGTCCCACTGATAACATGGACAGTTCGCACCGAAGTCAAAGCCCTGTATTGCAGGCATATCCCCAACTGTTTCTTTAAGATACTTTAACTCTCTGTCATATTCGCAGTAGTTATAATTACGGTTCTGTGTATCATAGCTGTAAACCTGACCGTTTTCGTCAGTGCATTTCCATACGAATTTTGAACCATCATCAGCAACAGCCTTGTCCGCTTCGTCGAAACTGTATTTCTTACCTGATTCATCAACACAAACATCATTGGCAGCATCATAACGAATAGTTGTAGTTATTTTATGACCGCCACCGTAAATTGTCTGCTGACCTGAAAGAATACCTGTTCCGTAAACATCGTAAAGATATTTCATAAGACTCTTAGCTTCTTTTGTTGCCTTCTTATCACACGGAACAGCTGTTGCAGTCGCCTTTAAATCAGGCATAACCGCTTTCTTTACTGTAATTGTGTCAAACGCAGCATAGCCATATTTTGGAACAAGTGCAATTTTATTTGTACCTTTTTTAAGTCTGAATTTACCAAACTCTGTATCCTTCCACTTATCGGAAAATGCAAATACTTTGCTGTACTCTGCACCATTAATCATTATGGTCTGCATTCTTCCTTCCTCGCTGAGTATCTGAGCATATCTAACATCGAACTGATACAGGCCTTCTTCAGGTGCTTCAACTTCAAATTCGATATTTTTACTTGTAAGATACGCAAATCCGTCCCCGGAAAATCCAGGAAGCTGTGTTTCATAAATTGACGTCCAGTTTTCCACTCCGTCAATCTTTTCAACTTCGGATTCGAAAATCACCCCTGTATCCTCAGCTGATACTGCTGAAGAAAATACCAGAGAAGAACCAATCAGTGCAGTAGCTGTTACTGCGGAAAAAACTCTCTTTAATTTTTTGGACATAATAAAACCTCTCTCAATACTTTTACAATAATAACCATTCTGAAAGAATTAAAAATCCTTCTGTCTTTTATTTTATAACATATTTTCGACACTGTCAAGTAAAATATTCATTTAAGTATACAAAAAAATTCCAAAAACAGTATAAATATTTTTTTACAATGATTTATCAAATTCTGAAGCTGTTTTACTTATCTGATTATCGCCGGAAACATACTAAAAATACCGGGATACTTTGCAGTTGAAAGTATCCCGTTTACTATGATTATATCATACTGTACCCGTAATTTTTAAAGTGCTTACACCAGGTTGTGTTATCCACGCACCGGTTACAGGATCCTGCGTATAGGTTGCTGCCGGAACTGTAATCTGTCCGGCAATTGTAGCAAATTCACCTGTTGCTGTATCATAGGTATAATTTGCCGGTGCAGTCCATGCTGTCCCGTTAAACGTAACTGATATCGGATTTAATACAGGATCAAATGTGTCTGTTACAATTGCATTGTCAGTAACTGTAACAGCAGTATTGCCTGTATTCTGAATAACAAAGGTATAAGTGAGTTCACCGTTCTCTGTAACTGTCTCAGGCGAAAGGCTCTTTGTTATGCTGAGGTTGGCAGAGTCATCAGCTGTAACTGTTGCAGCTGCCGTAACAGCATTTAAAAGACCTGCACCTGTAATGGATGCAGTGTTTGTAATAGTAGATGCTGTTTCAAGCGGTGCAAAAGCATTTACATCGGCCTGATAAATAATAAGTGCATTTCCGTTTGCAGGAACCGTAATTCCGCTTATCTCAAGAGGAGGACCTGCAGTTACAGCAGGTGATGCCGTTATATCACCATTAACATAGTAACGAACTGAACCATCCACATAGGAAAGCGGCACAAGTGTCACATTACTGAAAGCATATTCACCTAAATTATCAGAAATTTCAACGCCTGTTAAAGCTGTTGTACCGGAATTCTGAATGCTTACAATATAGGTTATTCTGTCACCCGCTCTGTAATTTGCCGGGATAGCTGTCTTGGTGGCTGTCAGTACCTCAACAAGTTCGCCGGTTACTATATTGGAGTTTGTAGTTGTATCATTATAGGACAAGGTTGCCTGATTATAAAACGTTGCCATATATATACCCTGTCTCTTATACACATCTGACGCTGCCGACGATACTCCTTGTG
>CAMCOJ010000236.1 GCA_945876405.1 uncultured Ruminococcus sp. | reverse complement strand
GAAATTTTGTGAACGAATTTAGGCACAAATGTTACAAAAAAGCTTGACCACTACAATAATCCAATAATTATCAAGCTGTCTTCAGGCTGTTCTGATATTTACCAGTGTCGATAATGATGTCTTAATAAGGTAAGTGATTCAAAACTGTAAAATGTGCACCTGCTGCAAATGAAATGTAAAAAGCCATAGGAGAGTTATCGAAAACTCCATGGCTTTTTTAGTGTTTTTTTACTCTTTATCAAGTATATCAATCATCTGTCTTGCAGTAATGATAAATGGTTCATCCGGAAAATGCTTTTGATTTCCTGTAACCAGATATGCATTATCGGAACGTTTTTCCATTACAACCTCATAGAATGGCAGATCTTTAATATCAGGTAATATTACTCCGGTTGGTGAAGGTTCGACAAGAACTCCATATTTTTCAATAGTATTCAGCAAAGATTCAATCTGATAAGATGGAAACCTGAACTTTTTTCTTGTAAGAACTTCACCGTATTCAGCAAATATTTCACTGCTGTAAACCGGAATTATCTCGCCTTTTATCATTCGAATTACTACCTGAGATGTTGCAGATAAATCATTCTTTGATAACAGTGACGAAACAAGTACATTTGTGTCGATAACGGCGTAACACTTCATTCAGAATCACCACGTCTCGCAGCTTCTATCTCTGCATTTATCTCATCAAGAGTCATATCCTGTAAGTTATTTTCTTCAGCGCTTTTTCTGAGAGCATAAAATGCTTTAAGTCCCTCTTCTCTTGATACCGTCTTTTCCGGAGCAGTAATTTCAAAAGGAATTTTACGCTGTCTTACAACAGCCCTTGCGAATATATTAATTGCAGTGGAAGTATTCATGCCAAATTCGTTACATAGTGTGTCAAAGCTTCTTTTTAAATTTTCATCCATACGAACACTAAATGTTGCCTGTGCCATAAAACGCACCTCCTTTATATATATTATAACCTATTGTGTTCTAATTGTCAACGATATACTGTTATCATTTTGAAGTATTTGTCTTCAGGCTGTTCTGATGTTAAGCAGTGTCGATAATGTTATCTTAATAAAGTTGATGACTATGATCTGTATGCTCTGCTTTATGCCGGACGTGAAGACGAAGATGAAAGTATGAAGGACTTAACACCTGAAGATGCACTTGCCGCAGCAGAACAGGCAAACGGAAGATATGAACCGGAAGTGACCGCTGTTACTGAACTTCCTTTTTCTGAGGATGATATGAAGGAATTAAGTGAGGAAGCAATGAAAACAGCCGGTTCAATGATCAGCAGTATTATTATCGCAGCAATTATCGTCGGTGTACTTATTCTTGGCGGTATCGTATGCTTAAAATCACAGGTGACGGCAGAAAGATCGGACTTGATCCGAGACTGATAGATCCGTCATTTGAAGACAATCCGAATACAAAGCTCAATAAATGCGTTGAGAATGTTATCAGAATTCATAAGGATACAGAAGATGACAGACTTACTCAGATTTTTTTCTGTGATCTGGGTGTTCCGCATAAAAATACTTCTGCTGATAAATCAGAGGATAATTCCGATCCTGATGAAAAATCATCAGCAGAACGTGAATCTCTTGAGGAGGAATGTGACTTCTGTGTATATGATGATATAAAGAAAAAGCTTATTGCAGGCGGTATTCCTGAAAATGAAATTGCATATATTCACAGTGCAAATACAGAAAAGCAGAAATCAGAGCTGTTTGACAAGGTAAGAAGCGGAGAAATCCGTGTACTGCTCGGCTCAACAGCGAAGATGGGTACCGGTACTAACGTACAGAAAAAACTTATAGCAGTCCATGATCTTGATATACCCTGGAGACCGGCGGATCTGGAACAGCGTGCCGGAAGAATCATCCGCCAGGGAAACGAAAACAAAAACGTCGAGATATACAGATACGTCACTAAAGGAACGTTTGATGCATACAGCTACCAGACTCTGGAAAATAAACAGAAGTTTATTTCACAGATAATGACTTCAAAAACACCTGCGAGAAAGTGCGAGGACGTTGACCAGCAGGCACTTACCTACTCCGAAATCAAGGCACTCTGTACCGGTGATGAACGTGTAAAGGAAAAACTTATGCTCGACAATGAAGTCAAGGAACTGCGTGTTTTAAGCGCTGAACATCAGAATACTAAGTACGAAATGGAAGACAAGGTAAACAGATTTCCTCAAAGAGAGCAGAAGCTTCTTGACCAGCTTGAACATTTGAAGGCAGACCGTGAGACTATAAGAAATCTTCCGGTTGATCCGGAAACCAATAATGCCTGAGTTTAAGATTACCATTGAAGGAACAGAGTACACAGACAGAAAAGAAGCTGCAGAAGCATTTGAAAAGGCGGCATTTAAGTTCAAAACACCGGACACTCCTTTTAAAATAGGCAGCTTTCAGGAGTTTGATCTCTCTGTTGTTCTTCACAGCAATTTACTCGGCAGCGGTATGACAGCTGTGATGACCGGTCAGCACACTCACGAAGCTCCTCTGATAGGAAGCTTTTCTCATAATCTGAAAAGACTTGAAGGTGCGCTGTACAGTATTGACCGTAAGATTGAGAATACAAATTCAAACCTTGCAAAACTTCGTGTTGAATACAAGGAAGCACAGCGTATCGCAGCCGAACCGTTTCCGCAGGAACAGGAGCTTGCTGAAAAGGAAGAACGACTCAGCACACTTACTGAAGAACTTAACAAAGCCGCACAGGAGGCTAAGAAGTTACTACTTCTGTCACTGCTGCATTATCGACAACAGCTCCTGTAACGACAACACCTAAGCAGACAATGGAAGTAACCACAACCATTGCTGAGACAACTGTTAGCGAACCGGAAACTGAAGAAGCGCCGGTTCAGGGTGTGATCAGCGGTGAGATGCTGCGTGATATCGAATTTACTGAATATCCCCTTCCGGATAATCCGGATTACAGTGGATTCAAGTCATACGAACCCTATGACCTTATTACTGCACAGAGCGTACAGCTCTGTCTGCAGTACCAGGCTGTAACTGATTCAAACGGCTTCCGCCTGCTTGACGGACGTTATCTTGTAGCTGTCGGAACGTTCTGTAACGCTCCGTGCGGTACATATATTGACCTGATACTTGAAAACGGTGTACTTATCCCCTGCATTGTCGGAGATATCAAAGCCGATGTTCATACTGATGAAACGAATACCTTTACCGTCGCTTCAATGTGTGCCAGTGAATTTATTGTAGATGACGCAATAAGTCCTGCTGCGTGGTATGGGGATGTTTCAATGGTGCATGAGGAATGAAATTCAAAAATTCATTCTGTGAGAGTTTATCATAAAAATTACTATTAACACAGATAGCTGTAATTAGTTTATTTTCCTAAATACTACAGCAAAGGAGAATTTAATTAAATGAACAAAAACGATTTTGAACTTACTCAGACATCAACCAATCGTGGTGTCAGAGACTATTATTTCAAAATATCCGGTTCATCCTGTAATGAACTTTCAGACAAATATGATGCCGGCAGCAATATGAAAGGAATATTCCGGCTTGCTTATACACCTGAAACTGAGACTATTGCCCTGTTCAGAAATTTCTTTTTCAAAGAAGATTATGTAATTGTGATTGACGATGAACTGAAAGAGATATTATGCAGTATTATAGATAAATGATAAAAAAGCACAAGCATATCATAAAGAGAATGCTTGTGCTTTTGTAATCATTCATCATCATAAAATTTGTTTTACTGCTCTTCTGGCGGATTCTTCACTGCATTATATCCCTTTACTTTATCTGCATCCTCAATTCGAGCAGTAAGAAAAAGAATCGGACAGGATATATGATCTCGGATACGCTGGCAAACCTCTAAACCATCTGATCCTGGCATATTGATATCAAGCAGAATAATATCCGGCTTTCGTTCTACTTGTTTTAATGCTTCCGCACCATTTATGGCTGACAGGACAAAAAATCCTTTGCTTTCAAAAAAAGTTCCAAGCATTGAAACAATGTCCTTCTCATCATCTACAATCAGTATTTTAATACTCACTATACGCACCTCCTAAAGGATGATAGTAACACTCATTTTTTAACTTTTTATCAATAAACTGTTATATTTTTAATGTCTACATTATTGGTCTGTCTATAACCACAGCCTTTCCCAAGACGCATTGTAAACCCAACGGTTGCTTTTTCAAGATAGTAAATACGCGACCACAGCATCATCCTGCACCTGTCTCTTATACACATCTGACGCTGCCGACGATAATCCTTGTGTAG
>CAMCOJ010000235.1 GCA_945876405.1 uncultured Ruminococcus sp. | reverse complement strand
TACACAAGGAGTATCGTCGGCAGCGTCAGATGTGTATAAGAGACAGCTAAAGCCCTATCCCCGCTTCATTTAACCTTATCACATATGTCCATATCCAGCTTAGTCTGAATTCATCGAATGATATAAACGCTTACGATTAAACGAATACGCTGGAACTAACCGCAGCTTTCAGCATTCTCAAAATAACTGAGCAGATAGTCTTTCCGCAAGGACGAAAACTAAATTGTAACTCTCAGGACTTTACCCCTGCCTGCGAGCCATGAAAGACTGCTTGCTAATCGATGATTCATCTGATACCATTTCCACCGGGCCCGCCTCCTTTTTATAAATTTGTTTTAACTACCGCACTAACTTCTCCAGCTGTTCTCTCTGGCTTCTCATAAGCCTGTCATTACTCCTGTGAACGCTGCGGGAAATTATGTCCAAGTATAAAACCCGATTCTGAAAGATTGTATAAAGTTCTTATCGCCTGAACTTTATCCTTTCTTTTCATGACTATATAATATCATATTTATTTGTGATTGTCAACACTTTTTTTAAAAGTTTTTTTATTTTTTTGTTACCTTTGATTTTTTTAGTATATACTTGACAACGGCTGTAATTTGTAGTAAAATTAAATTGTAATGTGCTTTAAACACAAAAATACAAGCCTGAGGGCAGAACGGAGATTTTATTATGCCTGAAATATCAGAATACGGTCCTGATCTTTATACACTTGTTGATGAAGAAGGTAAGGAACAGACATTTGAACTTCTTGATGTTATGGAAGTTGAAGACCAGGTTTATTACGCACTTGTACCATATGCTGAAAAGCCGGAAGACATTCTTGAAGGCAGCGATGAACTTGTTGTCTTGAAGATGGAAGAAGTTGACGGAGAAGAAATGCTCGCTTCAATCGAAGATGATGACGAATTTGAAAGAATCGGTCAGATGTTCCTTGACAGAATAATTGAGGAATTTGAAGGCGAAGAAGAAATGGACGAAGAATAATTCCAAAAAATTTTCGTTGACATCTTATAATAATTGTGTTATAATACTGAATGTAGACACAAGCTTTTAATTCTGCCTTGTGCGTTATATACGGCTCATATAATCCAACACTTCTACTTAGGGAATTTGGCTCTGACAGTGGATTGCAGACCTCCTCTTTTGAGATGAAGGGAGCGTGAATCTTTCAGGCGGATACCCACCTGCTGAATAAGCGGGTTTTATATGCTGTATAATACGGCAAGGCGGTTTATCTAAAAAATATCCGGATATCATGTGATATCCGGTTTTTTTATTTATTTTTAGTAACCAGTTCGCCCTGAGTAGCAACTGGAAACAAATGTGCAGAAAAAATATCCGTCTCAGGAAATAAACCTGAGACGGATTGATTTTTAATCTGCTGGTTCTGTCTGGGCTGCAGAAGGTTCACTGTATCCAGGAGACTGGATAATGCTTCCGCCTCCGCTGTTTTCTGTGTAGTGAACTATCACAACATCACCTGACAGTGAATCAATTACAGTACCTGCCTTTGGCTCTGTGCCAATGACATAACCGCTTAAATATCCCTGATTAACCTCCGGAATAGCCTTGTACTGTATTCCTTCCTCATCAAGAATACTGAGGAACTCCTGAATAGGATAGCAGCTCATAGGACCGCGTTTATAGTCCGGAACGACAGTAGAACCATCGCCCTTGCAGATTGTAAGCGTTACTACTTCACCGCTTGTAATCCATGTGCCCTCTTTAATACTCTGTTCAAGGATTTCTCCGCGTTGCTTGTCCTCTCTGTATTCGTATTCCAGTTCAAAAGTTACATCCTGAGCAAGTGTCGATGTTTTAATCTCATCGTATATCTTTCCTACAAGATTAGCCATCTGTATATTTGCACCTTCTTTAGCTGTTTCAGTTGTAACAGCTGTACCATCAGGCTCAGTTGCCTGTGTTGCAGGGGCAAGGGTAGCCGGTGGAACATTGGTAAGATAGAAACCATTGTTCTCTTTTGCAACAGTGGTGGTCTCCGGAACTGTTGTTTCAGCAGCTGTAGTAAATGAAGGAAGGTTAGCCGCAAGACCGTTCCTGTTTGCTACCTTTCCAAGATTAATCTGCTTGAACAGGAAGAATATAAACGCAACGACCACTATCAAAAGCATAGCTGTAAGAGCTGCCGGTCTGATTTTTTCCACAATATTAATTTCTTCTTCATATTCTTCTCTTTCAGGTGCCGGACGAATCATTCTCTGACGCTGCGGAGCTGCTTCTGAACGTTCAGCACGTTCATTCTCAGCTTCAAGGATGCGTCGCTTCTGTATAGCCTCTCTTGCGTTTTTAGAAGCAATATTGCCTATATTTACAGTTGTCTTTGTCCTGTCTTCGTCAGAAGGTCTGAATGTAAGTGTTACAAAGTCATTTATTGACTGAATTCTTTCATCACCGGCAACCTTCATTCCATTGATAATTGCCTCCGAAACATTGTCAGGTATATCACAGTTCAGTGATGATGGCGGTGTAAGGTCGTCTGATTCACTTCTGAGTGATGCTTCTGTCGGCATACATCCGGTAAGTATTCTGTAAAGAACAGAAGATATACCATATACATCTGTCCATGTTCCCTGCCATACTGAAGGTGAATACTGCTCAGGAGCTGCATATCCCTTGAAAAGCTCCGGAGTAAGTTCTGCATTGTTTGTTCTTGCTGAAGCAATACAGAAATCAGTAAGCTTAAGTCCTCCCTTTGAAGTAACATATATTGTATTCGGACTGATACCTCTGTGGACTATCCCGGCATTGTGAAGCTGACTAAGTGAAGTAAAAAGCGGCGGGAACAGTTTCTGAACAGCCTTCCAGGAAAGTGAACCGCCATTTTCCTTCAGATACTGCATTAGATTCTGCCCTTCTATGTATTCAAACACAACATAGGTTGTATTGTTTTCATAGAACAGATCAAGTACCTGCTGTATGTGGTCAATCGTACGGAGTTTAGCAAGCTTTTTATTAAGTTCAGTAAACTCCTCCATAAGTGATTTGTACTGAACGTTGCTGCCTGGATTAACAACAACTGACTGTGTTTCGGTATTTCTGGAACACAGGACATCGGGCATATATTCCTTTAATATCACCTTGCATGAAATAACCGTATCATATGCAAGATATGTTGCTCCCTCTCCGTTATGACTGATCAGCTTACCAACCATATATTTTTCTTTGAGTATGGTTCCCGGAGCAATATATGACGGTGAATACGGAGATTGCTGTTTGTATCCGCAATGAGGACACCTTGGTTCATCGTTTACAGGTTCAAAACACCCAAAACACAATTTAGTATCTCCCATATTTAACCCTCCTTAAATAATCTTTTTTTATTATTCGCCTAAACTATCATATCAGCAAATAGCTAATTTGTCAACTTTTTTTTGAAATTCTTTTTAAGTAAATCCTTTTTTTGTATTCGTTTCGTAATATTTTGAACCTGAAATAACTTTTTGTCAGTTACTGTCTGCTTTTAAAATTTCTGAAATAAAGTCATTTTCTTCCTCAATGACAGGTGAATTTACTTTATTGTCCTTACCAAGTATAACAGTGATATAATATGCGTTAATCATATCTGACTGTTTATCTTTGCAGTAATATTTGTATTTTACTGAAGTGGAGTTTTCTGAATACACTATCTGATAAGGCTTCATATTCATAACAGATTCCACTTCGGAAAGCGTATCTCCTGTATGAATCCCGGAAGTATCAATTTTTTCTGATTTTTTTATTCCGTTAATATTTTTATTCAGAATTCTGAAATCACAGTATGTGACACTCTCCAGTTTATCAAATGAATTCTTACTGCAGAAAATTGTCCACTCAGGAATCTTTACCCCGTAAACACTGGTTGTCCTTTCTGATTCGGCAAGAGTATCAAACGGCAGCATATCATTTATAAAGCTAAAATCTGAAGATGAAACAAGTTCAGTGTTCGCATACGAAGCGGCTTTATCACACTGCTCGCCGATTTTTTTCGAAAGTTTCTGGGATTTTCTCAACCCCTGATTCTGCGAAACAAATGCAAAAATTATAATGACAGCGAATATAACAATGATAACAGCTGCCAGCCAGAGAACCAGTCTGAATTTTTTTTTGTCTTTTTTCTTTTTAGGAACAGATTCTTTTTCTTCCGTTACTTCTGAGGATTCAGCTGAAACTTCAGATTTGCTTTTCTTTTGTTTTTTAATTTTGCAAGACATAGTCATTTTCCCCTTTTATCAGAAATATATATTATTAATATATCACTTCCGTTTATAAAAGTCAAACTGAAATCAGAC
>CAMCOJ010000234.1 GCA_945876405.1 uncultured Ruminococcus sp. | reverse complement strand
TATAAGAGACAGGTTCCTGAATATCCTTCACTATCTTTCTGAGGGAACAAGAGATACTGAACTTCTCAAGTGTATATTTGAGCTGCGTCTTGCATCTGAAACCGGACACATGCCTGCGGTTGCCGGATGCGATTCATGCGGTACATACCAGACTGAAAAAATGTACTTCAAAATCGGGAACGGAACGCTCTGCTGTGAAAACTGCATTTCTGCTGAAGATGCACGGAACACAGTGTGCATAGGAGTTCCCGTTCTTCATGCTATCCGGCATATCGTTCTCACGGATTTTAACAGGCTGTTCAACTTCAGGCTGGGCGGCGACAGCATGAAACTTCTTTCGTTTATTTCTGAAAATTACCTTTCCGCACATCTGGGAAGGCGTTTCAGAACACTTGAATTTTACAAAAGCATAACTGATGAAAAGCCGATGTGATTACGGTTTAATGAATAAAAAAGAGAGAAAACAATGAATAAATACTATAAAACACTTGAACTTCATAAAGTACTTGAGATGCTTGCGTCCTGTACTTCAAATGAAACCACAAAAAAGATGGCACTTGAAATTGAACCGTGCTGTGACTGTGAAGAAGTAAAAAGGGAAATCTCAAAGGTTTCACAGGCTTTTGAACTTTCAGTAAGGTTCGGTACACCTCCTTTTTCAGCATTTAAGGACGTAAACGGACATCTGAGAAGAGCAAAATCCGGCGGTCGTCTTTCACTTAAGGATCTTCTTGAGATTCTTTCTGTACTAAAGCAGATAAGGGATCTCAGCAGCTGGTACAAACACTGCGAGGATACTGAAACAGATCTCGACTATCTCTTTAACAACCTTATACCCGATGACATGCTTCTTCAGAGACTGGAAACCTCAATTGTTTCAGAAGAGGAACTTTCAGACGGTGCAAGTTCAGAGCTTGCCTCGATAAGAAGAAAAATAAGACAGACCGGTTCAAAGCTTCGTTCCACACTTGACAAGATGGTAAAGTCATCGTCAATGCAGAAATGCCTTCAGGAATCTGTGATAACGATGAGAGACGGACGTTACGTTCTTCCTGTAAAGTCTGAATACAAGGGTGCGGTACCTGGTCTTGTTCACGATACTTCATCAACAGGGCAGACGTATTTTATCGAGCCTATGTCAATTGTTGAGTGCAACAATGATATACGAATTCTCGAAAGTCAGGAGCAGGAGGAAATTGACCGCATTATCCGTGCGCTTACTGCTGAGTGTGCTATGCGCGCCGACAGTATTTCAGAAGGCTGGAGAGTGTGTACCATACTCAATCTTTACTTTGCAAAATCTGAATTTGAAGCAAGGATAAAGGCGACAGCACCGGTTATTTCAGATGACGGCGTTATTGAACTTAAGAAGGCACGTCATCCGCTCATTGATCCGGGCAGGGTAGTTCCGGTTGATATCTCCATAGGAGAGGATTACAATGCGCTTATCATAACGGGGCCGAATACCGGCGGTAAGACGGTTTCGCTCAAAACCACGGGACTGCTTACTCTTATGACGATGTGCGGGCTTCTTATTCCTGTTGCAGACGGAAGCCGTATTTCAGTATTTGACAATATCCTTGTTGATATCGGTGACAATCAGAGCATTGAGATGAATCTCTCAACATTTTCATCACACATCAATCAGGTTATTGACATCATAGGAAAGGCTGACAAAAGATCACTTGTTCTGCTTGATGAGCTTGGTTCAGGTACTGATCCTGTGGAAGGCGCGGCACTCGCTGTATCGGTTATAGAACGTCTTAAGTCAGCAGGTGCAAAGCTTATGGTAACAACTCACTATCAGGAGCTTAAGATTTACGCCATAGAATCAGAGGATACACAGAACGCTTCATGTGAGTTTGATATAGAGACTCTCCGGCCTACATACAAGCTTGTTATGGGTTCACCGGGTAAATCAAATGCCTTTGCAATCTGCCAGAGCCTCGGCATGCCTTCCGATGTTATCGAAGAGGCAAAGACCCTTGTAAGCACGGAAAACATGCGGTTTGAAATGGTTATTGAAAAGCTTGAAGCCGCAAGGGCAGAGCTTGACAAACAAAATGCTGAGCTTAACCGGCTCAGACGCGAAGCAAAGGAAAATTCTGAAAAGCTGCAGAAGGAGCTTGCTGAGCTTGAGGATATGAAGGAAAAGGAACTTGACAAGGCGAGAAGCATTTCCATGAATATTATCGAAAACACCAAGGTCAAGTCAAACGAACTCCTCGATGAACTTCAGTCAATCAAAAAGCAGAAGAGCAAGGCGAAGTTTGAAAGCATGGTTTCAGATGCTGAGAGACTCAGCAAAAAGAGTCTTAACAATATGTATGACAATGCTAATCCTGTAGTAAAGAAAAAGCAGAATGATAATTACAAGCTTCCACGTGCACTAAAAACAGGTGACTATGTGTTTATTCCGTCAATGAACAAAAACGGAACTGTTGTAAGCAATCAGGATCAGAAGGGGTTCGTATTTGTACAGGCCGGTATCATGAAGATGAAGATGAATATCAGCGATCTCCGTCTTGCTGAAAAGCAGACTCAGAATAATCAGAACAAGGCAAAGTTTACTCCAAAGAAAAACACAGCCTCACGCCAGGTGCAGCAGGAACTTGATATACGTGGATTTGCTGCTGATGAGGGCGTAATGGAGCTTGAAATGTTCATAAATCATGCAGTGATGACCGGACTTTCCCTTGTAACCGTTATTCACGGAAAGGGAACAGGTGTACTTCGAAGTGCAGTTCATGCAAGACTTAAAAAAATGCCGGTTGTAAAGAGCTTCAGACTTGGCGTATACGGCGAAGGTGAAGACGGCGTTACTATAGTCGAACTTAAACACTGAAAGGAAAAATAAAATGGTTGATATATGTCTGGCTGGTACAGGAGGAATGATGCCACTGCATAACAGATGGCTTACCAGCTGCTATATGGAATACAATGGAAAAGCAATTCTTATTGACTGCGGAGAGGGAACACAGGTTGCACTTGTGGAGGCAGAATGCAAGCTCAGTAAACTTGAAACCCTGTTTATAACACATTTCCATGCAGATCACATTTCAGGTCTGCCGGGACTTCTGCTTTCTCTCGGAAACTACTCAAAGAAGACTCCGCTTTATATTTACGGACCAAAGGGAATAACAGAGATTGTAAACAACCTCTGCTGTATCTGTGGAAAACTTCCGTATGAGATAATTATAAAAGAACTTCCGGTAAATGAGATTACCCAGTATGGTGTACCGGAAATAGACGAGATGATCACGGTAAGAGCATTTCCGCTCAGACACCGTGTACCGTGTCTCGGGTATTCACTTGTATTTTCAAGGAAACCGGTATTTAACCCGGAAAAAGCCGGGGCACTTGGAATACCAAAGATTATGTGGAGCAGACTTCACAAAGGCGAGGACGTTGAATTTGAAGGAAATATCTATACAACAGATATGGTAACGGACGGAGCGAGAAAACCGGTCAAGGTAACCTATGCAACGGATTCAAGACCGATTGATACAATTGCGGATGAGGCGTTCCGCTCAGACCTGTTTATCTGTGAGGGTATGTACGGTGATGAGGAGCACGCAGAGAGCATGAAGGAAAAAGGTCACATGCTTATTCAGGACGCCCTCAGACTTGCCGGACTTGCCGAAGCAGAAAGACTGTGGCTTACTCACTACAGCCCTGCCATGACAAATCCGTCAGTTTACGAAAAGAGCATAAAAAAGAAATTTCCGGCTGCCGTTGTAAGCCGTGACGGTCAGAAAATAAATCTGTAACAAAATTTTTTCTCCGCCGTATAATGAAATATAAAGCAAAGCACGAAAGACGCTGAGCTTTAAATACATTTTACAATGGAGATGTTTTACTATGAACGGAAACTGCTGCTGGATAATCATTCTTATTCTTTTAATCTGCTGCTGCGGAGGCTGCGGCTTTGGCGGAAATAACATTGGCTGCGGTGGCGGCTGTGGCTGTGGCTGCAACAACGGCTGTGACAACGGCTGCGGATGCGGATGCTGAGCTGAACACTTCGGTGCGTAGCTTAACAATCCTGTAACACAATCCCCCTGTGTCTATATGATACAGGGGGATGTATTTTTATTATATTACGTTTTTTTACTTTTTTATAAAAAACTATGTACTTACTCTTGACATATGCTCATATGTGACGATAAATATATTATAAGTGTTTTTTATAAAATATTGTTATGGGGGCGATATATTGAAAACAGCAGGAGACAGATGTCCTGAGTGTGGAAGAAAATTTTTTTATTATGATTCCAGGCAAAGATATTATGGAAGTCCGGTCAGAAC
>CAMCOJ010000233.1 GCA_945876405.1 uncultured Ruminococcus sp. | reverse complement strand
TATATAAATCAACTAATTCCAGATAAATTTTTTTAATAATAATTTACATAAATTTTTAAAAAAAATCACTTCAGGCTATTTCAATAGACAGTTTTTTATGGTATAATTATTGTATTACATATAAAAGTGAGGAATAAAATATGTCTTTAAAAATGTTGAATTTCGCTTCATTGTTACTTGAATCGGCAACGCCGCTTACAGGGGACACCCGCAATATGAAAACTCCTGTTATCATAGCAATTGTAGCTGTTGTACTTATTGTTGGATGCCTTCTATTAAGCGGAAAATCCAAAAACAATGGCAAGAAATAAAATGACCGTATCCGAAAAATGATGCGGTCATTTTTCAGTTTTACGCATAATTATTTTTCTCTCTGAATAATATTTACAGAAATAAAAAATATCGGGGAGGATATAATGAAAAAATACTATCCGGAAGGAAAACTGTTTAACACAAAGGAAAACCAGAGAATAATCAGCAGTACTGAAAATCTTGAAGAAGCGAAAAAAAGTGGAATTATTGCTGAGGCATTTGCCTCTGTCTGTGACAGGGATCATAATCTTCTTGTTGAACTGCCATGCATAAGGGGGATAATTCCAAGAGAGGAGGGCGCCATCGGGATTGATGACGGTTCGGTAAGAGATGTTGCGGTTGTTTCCAGAGTTGGAAAGCCTGTATGTTTTAAGGTTATTGGTTTTGAAAAAAACTCCCGGGGAAACAATGAATATGCCGTACTGTCAAGAAAAGCTGCACAGCAGGAATGCTACAGGAATTATATTAACGAGCTTACACCCGGAGATATAATTGATGCCCGAATAACTCATATAGAAAAATTTGGCTGCTTTGTGGATATAGGATGCGGAATACCATCTCTGATACCTGTTGATTCTGTATCAGTTTCACGCGTTTCAAGTCCTGCCGACCGCTTTGAACTTTATCAGGATATAAGAGCTGTGGTAAAATACATAACAAATGTAAATAATTATCCGAGAATAACTCTGTCACACAAGGAACTTCTCGGAACGTGGAGTGAAAACTCGGCTTTGTATTGCGCAGGGGAAACGGTTACAGGTATTGTACGTTCGGTTGAGAGTTATGGAATATTTATAGAACTCGCACCGAATCTTGCAGGACTTGCTGAACTGAGAGATGATGTACGTGAGGGACAGGTTGTAAGTGTTTATATCAAGGCAATTATTCCTGAGAAAATGAAAATAAAACTTGTAATTGCAGATGTAAGTGAAAGAAAAAAAGTCATGTCTGATATAAGATACTTTATAAGTTCCAGTCATATCGACCGCTGGCGTTATTCACATGAAAATTCGTACAAATCAGATGAAACAGTATTCTGAAATACTATTTGCCGTCTGACTGAATCTTCTTTCTGTATTCGAGTGCCGCCTGTTCCTGACGGTTGTTGCCGAACCTGTAGTAAACTTTATCTTTGATTTTATCAGGGAGATATTGCTGGTTTACATAATGATTCACATAGTTATGCGGATATTTGTAGCCCACGGCGTTTCCAAGCTTTTCAGCTCCGGAGTAGTGGCCGTCTTTCAGATATGCCGGAATATCGCCGTAGTCTCCGTGCCTGACATCATTAAGCGCTTCATCAATTGCACAGATTGCACTGTTTGACTTTGGAGAGGTACACATAAGTATAACGGCTTCAGCGAGAGGAATTCTTGCCTCGGGCATTCCGAGCTGAAGTGCTGCGTCCACGCATGATTTTACCGTTGTGATGGCTGAAGGGTATGCAAGTCCCACATCTTCGGCAGCGATTACAAGCAGTCTTCTTGCTGCTGAAATAAGATCTCCGGCTTCGAGCAGACGAGCGAGATAATGCAGAGCGGCATTTTCGTCAGAGCCCCGTATGGATTTTTGAAGGGCAGACAGTATATTGTAATGCTGTGAACCGTCGCGGTCATAGTTCATGTTGCTTCTCTGAGCCAGAAGTTTTACACTTTCAAGACCGACTGTTATATGTCTGTCCTGCCGTTCTCCGGAAAGGACACTCAGTTCAGCTGTGTTCATTGCTTTTCTTACATCTCCGCCACATGAAAATGATATATGTTCGATGACACCTTCTTCGATATCAACTGAACATTCATTTTCCTGTTCCAGTATAGAGTAAGCCCTTTTCAGTGCCTCTGCAATATCTTCGGCGCTTACAGGTTTAAACTCAAAAACTGTTGAACGGCTTATAACAGCATTGAATACTGAAAAGTAAGGATTTTCAGTTGTAGAGGCAATGAGAGTTACCTTTCCGTTTTCGATATATTCAAGAAGACTCTGCTGCTGCTTTTTATTCAGGTATTGTATTTCATCAAGATAAAGGAGTACACCATTGCAACCGTCAAAGGTACCTGTTTCCGCAATGACTCTTCGTATATCATCAGTGGAGGCTGATGTGCCGTTTAGTTTATGAAGGGACATATTGGCACTTTCGGCTATAATCCTGGCAACGGTTGTTTTTCCGGTTCCTGAAGGACCGTAAAAAATCATGTTAGGTATTTTTCCGCTGTCTATAATTCTTCTCAGCGGTTTACCGTCGGAAAGCAGGTGTTTCTGTCCGACGACATCTTCAATTTTCTGTGGTCTGATTCTGTCAGCTAAAGGTGATGGCATATAAATTCTCCTGTAAAAGTATTTCAGGGACTTGATTCAAGTCCCTGAAATTTTTTATTGAGTTGTAGTGAAAAAATTATTCGTAGAGAGGATATTTCCTGCAGATAGCTGAAACGCCTTCTCTAATCTTGTCTGCGCTGTTTTCAAAGTCTGTGCAAGCAAGGTAAATGTATTCTGCAATCTGTTTCATATCGTCTTCCTTAAGACCGCGTGTTGTTACAGCCGGTGTACCGATTCTGATACCACTTGTAACGAATGGACTCTGAGGGTCATTAGGAACTGCATTCTTGTTTACTGTGATGTAAACTTCATCAAGTCTGTGTTCAAGTTCCTTACCTGTGATATTGAATGACTGGAGGTCAACAAGCATGAGGTGGTTGTCCGAACCGCCTGAAACAAGGTTGAAACCCTTTTCTACAAGAGCATTTGCGAGAGCATTTGCATTCTTGACAACCTGCTGCTGATATTCCTTAAAGCTGTCCTTGAGAGCTTCGCCGAAGCAAACAGCCTTGCCGGCAATAACATGCATAAGAGGACCACCCTGAGTACCAGGGAAGATTGCCTTGTTAATTTTCTTTGCAAGTTCTTCATTGTTTGTAAGTATAAGACCGCCTCTTGGTCCTCTGAGTGTTTTATGTGTAGTTGTTGTTACGATATCAGCATACGGAACCGGTGACTGGTGGCAGCCTGCAGCAACGAGACCTGCTATGTGAGCCATGTCAACCATAAAGAGAGCTCCGACAGACTTTGCGATTGATGAAATTCTTTCGAAGTCAATTGCTCTCGGGTATGCAGAAGCACCTGCAACTATAAGCTTTGGCTTGTTTTCCTTAGCGAGTTCTTCGAGCTTTTCGTAGTCGATTCTTCCGTCGTCGCCAAGGCCGTATGATACGAAGTTGAAGTATTTACCTGAGAGGTTTACAGGTGAACCGTGTGTAAGGTGACCGCCGTGAGCAAGGCTCATACCGAGAACTGTGTCGCCAGGTTCAAGAACAGCGAAGTATACTGCTGTATTTGCCTGAGCACCTGAGTGTGCCTGAACGTTTGCGTACTGGGCGCCAAAGAGTTTCTTAGCTCTTTCGATAGCGATGTTCTCGATTATATCAACACATTCGCATCCGCCGTAGTATCTCTTTCCCGGATAACCTTCAGCATACTTGTTTGTAAGTACAGAACCCATTGCAGCCATTACTTCAGGTGAAACGATGTTCTCGCTTGCGATAAGTTCGAGATTTCTTCTCTGACGTGAAAGTTCCATGTTCATAGCTTCCGCTACTTCCGGGTCAGACTTTGCTATGAAACCGATTGAGTCCATAAGATTGTTATACATTGTAACATTCTCCTTAATCTTAGTAATAAATTAGATACTATAATTATATATTATTCAGGGGGAAAAAGCAAGTCTTTTGTACAATAAAAAGTTTGCAGGGTGAAGTGACCTGTATAAATCCAGAGTGTACTTTGTTTCACCGAATAAAGTTGTAAAAATGCAGTCCTTAACAGCACATCTGATTTTTTGACTCATAATTTTGATAGTAAAGAATTTGTTTACTGAATATTTTCCAGATTATCTTTTGCATATTCAATGAGTCTCTCTACCTTTTTATTCATTGTACCGAATTGTTTAAGACAGCATATATATCCTTTGCATTTTTTCATTACTTCTATGGCTTTGTCAACAGACCCATC
>CAMCOJ010000232.1 GCA_945876405.1 uncultured Ruminococcus sp. | reverse complement strand
CTAGGATTGTGAAGAATATGATGTATAAAGCCATATTTTGAAGCTTAGGAGACTTATTGCGCTCGATCTATCTTTCTTTCTTAACTCTAGGTTACGTATTGACGAGGCATTGTGGGCAGAGTTGATTTTTTTCATTTATCTATTGCTATACTCTACTCATATCTCTTTATTTGGTTTATAGTTGTTTCGGAAAAAATCAATGAAAAAGAAAAGTCACTTAACAATACAGCAGCAAATTATGTAACAAAAAAACTCATAGATATGAATGCTGCTTCTTCATTAATTGATCTTGCTTCAAAAGAACTTGAACAGAGCTCAAATCCGCTGATAGCCGGATTTGCATCAAAGGCGATAAGCTCAGCAAAGGACTCTCTGATTGTAAAAATCAATGGTCTTATTACCGATAAGGCTCCTTCTCTGATTTCCGGATTAATCGATAAAGAATATGAAAAACTCAAAGATAAAACACTAAAAGAATGTGTCCTTTATCTGACAGAAAAATTTCCGGATTATCAGCAGCGCCTCTGGTCGCTTTACTGCACACTTATTGAAAATATCTTGGTACCGTACTAAGAGGAGTCAATATAAGCGGGATCGTGGAGCAGAAAATTAATGAGTTTGAGCTTCCGGAGCTTGAGAAACTCATTATGGACATCGCCCGCAAAGAACTTAATTCACTGGTACTTCTGGGTGGATTGCTTGGATTTATAATGGGATTCTTAAATGTACTTATAGGATAATCGTACACAGCAAAACAACGTATTTTTTATGCGGTTGTTTTGCTGTTTTTATGTAATAGCAATATTATTTTGGTTCATTCTCTTCACTATGCACAAATTTTTAAGTATTTTTTCTTCATGTGGTTTGCCGAATACAGGTTGAAAAATCATTGAAAATATGATAAAATTATACATAGTTTAATTTGTGAAACGGAGGTTCTTTTATATGAAATGTCCAAATTGCGGCGAATTAATAAAAGAAAAAAAGAAAATGAATTTCTGTGGATTCTGCGGAGCCAATCTTAAAACAGGTGAAAAAACATTCACCCAGCCAGAACCAGAAGAAAACTTTGTTCCAAACAGCACTCCTGTTCAGAATCTTTCCGACTTTAATCCGGGAAAAAGTTCTGCTGCTGTAAATACACCACCAATCAATCCAAACTTTGCATCACCGTTTGAACAGATGGTAAAGGCAAATGCTGCTCCTGTCGAATTTGGCAGTTTCCAGACCCAGATTACACCACCATCTTTTAACGCAGGTATTTCTGTTCCTGAAACTCCTTCTTTTGATTTAACAAAGAATCCGAAAGAAGAAACGCCTGTATCTCAGTCACCTATCGCTTCATTCGATCCTTCAAGTCTGTCAGTGTTTAACCCGTATAACGCTCCAAAACAGGAAAGTGCTCCGGTTCAGGAAGAAAAAACAGTTCCTGTACAGATTCCTGCCGAAGAACCAAAGAAGCCGTCAATCAGTCCTGAGATGGTAGCAGAAACTCATGATGAGGTTGACAAACAGCTCGAAGCTCTTCAGAACAGGCGTTCATCATTTGAACCATCACTCAATCTTTCAAAGAATGTAAAGATAAGAAATGCGTCTGATGATCCTGATTCTGTTACATATATGGAGTACACCAGAGAGGCTAATGATGAAAAAGTTCAAAATACACCGGAATCATTAAGTTTTGCACCAAAGGCTGACAAGGAAGTATCTGTTAATACTTCTGCAGTTGCTGAAGAACCGAAAAAAAACATAAGCGAATCAGCTGATTCCATTCTTAACTTTACAACATATAAGTCATCCTCTGAGCTTAAAAATGAATCAGAAACAAAACAGTCAGAACCTGTTCTGTCCAATGGAATAATTTATCCTGAAAATGCCGATATCTCGGCTGCGATTCTTGAAGCTGAAAAAGAAACAGAGCCTGAAAAAACACCTGATCCGACACCGGAACCAACACCTGCACCAGAACCGGTTGTCATAAAGGAAAAGGTAATAAACTATATCGGACAGGACAGCAAAACAGCTGAACAGATGCTCTCTTTCAAAGGTCTTAAAGCTGAAATTGAATACGTTGAAAATGAAAAGGAATACGGATTCGTTATTGAACAGGACATTCCTGCCGATACGGAAGTACTTCCGGGAAGCGTTGTAAAACTTACGGTAAGTGCAGGCACATGGACTGAGTGGAGTGAAAACAACATGTTTGCTTCATCATCCAAATATATAACAGAAACAAAAACAGAGTACAGAAAAAGAAGCAGAACGCGTACTATGGACAGACGCGACACAACTGATACAAGTGAATACGAAGATTACACACTTACAGGAACAGACTGCAGGTATTCTGACTGGGAGACTGACCAGTACTACACCTCTGAGGCAGTACCTCCGGGAGATACATGCGAAATAATCAGAATGGCAAGCGGTTTCAAATATGCAGGCTGGTTCAATCCTGCAAACATGACCGGTATGTCATATTCAAGTCCTGATGTAGCAAACTTCTTTAATACAAACCTGTCAAATGTAAAGTGGACTTACGAAGAAGTAATTTCCTCTGACAATGTTAAGCCAGATGTTAAGAACTGGAAGCTCATTACAGACAATATGGCTTATACACCTGCAGGTGATCCGATGATGAGCAATATCTTCTTCAGTGCACATGTAGTTGACGGAAAGTCATATGCTATGAAGTACGGTTCACCTGAAACAGAATGGTACATCTACAAGAGACGTACACTCCTTGAGACTATATATCATTTTGAAAAGGAAATCATTTCTGACTGGAGTGAATGGACAGAGTGGAGCGAAAGTGAACACACAGCTTCCGATGACTGTCAGGTTGAATCAAGAACACTCAGCAGATCAAGACGTAAACTTCCAAATGAAAATTAACCTGGTTTAACAAAAAAGTTATATAAAGACCTTACTAACAAAAATAGCATACAGTTTCCTGTATGCTATTTTTTTATTTATTTGACAAACTTTTTTCTTAGTGCTACGAGATCACTTACATTAACAACACCGTCACCATTTACATCAGCTTCTTCAGAAACGGTATACTCACCCTTAAAAATACTCTTGAGCTTAATATAATCAAGGATATTTATAAAGCCGTTACAGTCAACATCTCCTCTGAAAATTTCAGATGGATTATCGTTCTTTAATGCTGATTCTCCGGCTGCACCGATAATGATTTCAGCAGCAGGAGGAAGTGATGGTTCTTCTGGTTTTTC
This sequence comes from uncultured Ruminococcus sp., assembly GCA_945876405.1. Classification (GTDB taxonomy): domain Bacteria; phylum Bacillota; class Clostridia; order Oscillospirales; family Ruminococcaceae; genus HUN007. The sequence continues at coordinate 1,088 of CAMCOJ010000232.1, read as the reverse complement.
CGGTTCTGTCACTTCAGGATCAGAAGGTTCTGTACCGTCTTCAACAAGAACAACATAGTCAAGGCATACCCATCCGGTTTTTCCGTTAAACACTACCTTGCCCCATCTGTTTTCGCTGTCTGCTTCCAGAACTGTAAGTTCTGTACCTTTAGGGATCACACATATGACTTCGTTCTGTGTGCCTGCGCCCGTTCTGAAATTAAGAGCATCAGTTGTTCTGCACTTAAGTATATATCCGTTTTCTTCAGATTCCGTTACAGGCGGCTCGGTTTCACTGACTGTTGTTTCCGGAACTGTAGTCTGTACCGGAGAAGTTGTAGTTGTAACTGTTGTAGTAGCCGCTGTCGTTGTAACTGTAGTAGTGGCAACTGTTGTTACCGGTGAAGTTACAGTTGTTGCTGCCTCTGTGGTCACAGGTGTTGTTACCTTTGCTGTTGTAACCGCTGAAGTAACCGATTCAGAAATGAAATCAGCGTAGTCAAGACATACCCAGCACTTTTTACCATTGTATTCTGTTCTGCCCCATCTGCCTGATACTTCTGAAATATTTATCTGTGTACCAACAGGAATAACACCGTATAAGGCAGCATTTACATCTGGTTTTTCACGGTAGTTAAGGTAGTCGTTGGTACAGTACATTCCTTTTTTATACTCTTTCGCTGCTGTAGTTACGGTAGTAACCGGTGCCTGTGTTACAGGATTTGCTGAAGTAACAGAAGTTACCGGAACTGTTGTCACCGGAGCAACAGAGGCTGTTGTTACAGGTGCTGCTTCAGTTACAGCAGGTGTCTGTGATACAGGGGGATTAACAGTATTGTCTTCAATCTTTTCTGCATAATCAAGACATATCCAGGAGTTAATCCCTTTGTAACTGATTTTTCCCCAGCATCCTTCCACCTGAATGACATTAACCTGAGTACCTTTCTCAAGTTCACCAAGTTTTTCAGAAGCAGAAGTTGCTGACTTTCTAACATTCAGTCTGGTTGTTGTAACATATCTGCCAGTATGGAAATTATATATTACTGCAGGTGGTTCCTTTGTTATACCTGTCTCTTATACACATCTCCGAGCCCACGAGACAGGCAGAA
>CAMCOJ010000231.1 GCA_945876405.1 uncultured Ruminococcus sp. | reverse complement strand
ACACAAGGAGTATCGTCGGCAGCGTCAGATGTGTATAAGAGACAGTTCCTTCTCTGGGGAAACAACGCAAAGGCAAAGGCTTCACTTATAACCAACCCTGATCACCTTGTGCTTAAGTCAGCACATCCGAGTCCTTTCTCTGCGTATAACGGATTTTTCGGATGCGGACACTTTGCCGCTGCAAACAGGTTTCTTGAAGAAAACGGTATGGAGCCTGTAGACTGGTCAATAGAATGACGGAGGCAGATTTATGAAGAAAATATACTGTGCTGCAGCTGCATTTCTGCTTATCTTTACATTTCAGTCATGCAGTTCCGGCAATAACTCTGAAACACCGGATTCACAGGTTACTTCTGTATTTACAACACCGACGGAAATATCTTCGGTATCTGAAACTTTTTCACAGACCCCTGTTTCCGGAACTTCAGCACCTGCTTCTTCCTCACTTATCTCCACGTCAGAATCCGAATCAGTGTTAACAGAAACTGCGGAAACAGCCGATTATGATTCTGCTGAACTAAGCATGCTTGAAATAGCCGGAAATCCTGACTACAGTGCAGAAGCAGCCATTCCTTATGTTGCGTGGACAGAAATAAACCTTGACAAAACCATGTATGCTGTTTCACGCTGCTTCGGATATGAATTTGCTCTGCCGGATGCCTCAGAAAAAATGATATATGACGCCGGCATAGCACTTAATGTAATTGCAAGAACCAGCACCGGTTACTACCGGATTGAAGGGGATTACTACATTCCCTGCAGTTCTCTCGACAACTACCCGCCTGAGGGTGCCGACCCTTCCGCTGCAACGAGCTGCACAGTTCCGCCACCACCTGTAACAACAAATGTTTTTGCAGCGACAACTAAATAAAAGGAGTTGAGTACTATTTTTTCAGATAACTCAGCAGGCGAGCTCTTTGCAGATTACGAATGCATGGAGATACCCTCAGAATATAATCCGTTCTGCAACAGCTCGGAAAATATATCATTCAATGAAAACTATTCACACATACTTCCTGCATTTTTCTTCAGAAACAAAAAATGCAGAAAGAAACCTTCATATTATGAAAAGAAGAATCTGAGATATTTTTATAACACAACAGGTGTAATACTGACCGCAAAACTAATGGTAGAAATTTCAGCCTGCCTGATTTTCTACATCATCATGTTTCTGTGCTCGTATTCTCTCACCTCTTCTCTCAATGTTTATTATTCCGTCCTTTCCGACTCAACGGTCAGATATGCGTTTAAAACAATAGTGGTAATCATTGCCACTCTTTCTGTATTTTTGGCCGGCTGCCGCTTTTCTGTAATCCCGCCGTCCAGACTTCTGAAAAAATGTGAGTCATTAAAAACAAGTGACATAGTTTTATTTTTCATGGCCGGGTTGTTTGCTTACTCACTTCAGAATACTGCAGTCCTTTTTGATATGCAGGATAATCCGGTAAATCCATACGAAAAAGACATAACACAGATAGTTATGGTGACAATCTGCAACTGTCTTGTTATACCGGTTTCCGACGGACTGATTTTCAGAGGAATTGTCCTGAAGAATCTTTCAAGAGCATCACAGGGATTCGGGATTATCGCTTCCTCATTTCTGTGTGCCATCTCATCATGCAGTTTTTCATCAATGATCCCGGCATTCGTGCTGTCGGTTATACTCTCAAAACTGACCGTAAAATCCAATACTATCATACCATCTGTACTTATTCACATAACTGTAAACATAAGCAATGCAGTTATTTTTATCTACAGTACGCTGATGTGGGATTCCGACCTTATCATAACAAAAATCTGGACAATAATAACACTTGTAACCGGAGGGATATTCGCATTCATCCTCGCTGTAAAGCACCCTCTGCCCAAAATAAATGCTCTGCAGCGAAGAAGGACTCTTCCGCTGTTTTTCACTTCAGTTTTTATCATCCTGATGATACCGTTTTGTCTCGTGGCAGCTGCTGCAGAATTTCTGGTATATCTTTATATGTAACAGTAAAGAAAATAAAGTAACGAGGTTAATAATTTGAAATTATATAAGTCTTCCGGAAAAAACGAAAATAAAAGCGACCGCATATTCATGCTGCTTTTTTTAATAATATTTGCAATGTGCTTTCTGCCCTTCCTGCTTAAAAAGGAAAATTTACATAACAATAAAGAAGCAATACCTGTAAATGTCGAAGAAAACGACATATCCGGTCCGGATATGCCCGAAAAAATAACAAGTGTACAGGACAAACCAGGTATAAGACTGCATTACTCTGAGACAAATCTGAACGGGATAACAGACGATGATATCAGTTCCGCGGCAGCTTTACTTTATGACAGAAAAACAAACACTGTAATTTACAGCAAAAACGCAGATTCTCCTCTTTTTCCTGCAAGTACAACAAAGATAATGACAGCCTGTGTCGCGCTAAGATATCTTGAACCTGATTATCCCCTGAAAGTCGGAACTGAACTTTCTCTTCTTCAGCCTGAATCAAGCCTTGCATATCTTAACCAGGGAAATGAACTCACACTTGAAGACGCACTTTATGCTCTTCTTCTTCCGTCCGGAAACGATGCTGCGTACGTCATAGCAGTAAATACTGCCCGCTTTGTTTCAGAAAATCCGGCTATGCCTGATGCAGAAGCTGTAAAATATTTTGGCAATCTTATGAATGACGAAGCTTTTGAAGCCGGTGCGGATCATACTCATTTTTGTGTTCCTGATGGCTATCATGACCCTTTCCACTATACAACAGCCGAAGATATGCTGAAAATAGCAATTCACTCTGAAAAATATCCTCTTATCGCTCAGGTCTGTGCTCAGCCGTACCGCGAGACTAAGATACTCAGCGGTCAGAGTTTCTACTGGGCAAACGGCAACCTGCTTGTAGCAAATGACAACGGTTATTATCTTCCGTTCGCTACAGGACTTAAAACCGGATTTACTGATGAAGCCGGATACTGTATGGTTGCAACTGCAGCTGACGAAAACAACGATCTCATAGCTGTTGTTATGAAGGCACCTACACTTGCCGAAAGATATACGGATGCTGCAAGACTTTTCTACTCTGTAATGAATCCGGAAAAGCTTAAGGAACCTCCTTTCGTCACAACAGAACCAGCAACTGAACCTCCTTCTGAAGAAAACCCGGAAAATGAATCTGAAGATGCTGATGAATAAAAAAACAGATTTCGAAGCAACTGAACTTCGAAATCTGTTTTTTTAATTATATATCTGTTTCTGTTTCAAAAGCAAGCTTTTCAAAATCACTTACCGGTATAGGACGTGAAAAACAGAAGCCCTGAATTACCTGTCCGCCTGTTTCTTTGAGGATTTCTCTCTGCCAGTCATACTCTACACCTTCGATAACTATATCTTTTCTGATTTCCCTCAGGAAGGCTATTATGCCTGCAACAAAATCTCTGTTAAATCCCTCACCTATCTTATCGATAAGTCCCTTGTCAATCTTAATAACATCAAAAGGAAGTCGCTGAAGTGCAATAAGTGAAGAGTAACCGGAAGCAAAGTCATCCATAAGGAGCTTGAATCCTTTGTTTTTCAGGCCAAGCATTACTTCCTGGAGCGCATCCTCACTGTTTTCAAGAAGGGCACTTTCTGTAATCTCAACTTCAACAAGGTGAGGAGGTATATCATATTTTTTTACCAGTGCAGCAAAGTCTTCAACAAAAGTATCGTGGACGATATGCATTCTTGATACATTTACTGAAACCGGTATATCCCTGTACCCCAGGTCACGCCATTTTTTGATTACCTTGCATGTCTCTTCCCATACAAATCTGTCAAGTGTAATAACAAATCCGTTCTTCTCAAAGATAGGTATGAACTTACCCGGGGAAATTACCTCTCCTGAAGAATGGTCTCTCCATCTTACAAGTGCCTCTGCACCCACAACTTCACCTGTATTGATATCGCATTTTGGCTGAAGAAGGATATAAAAATCATTGTTTTCAAGGGCTGAAATCTTATTACTCTCAACAAACTTCTGTACCCTGTGATTTTCATCAAACTTCTCATCATATATAGCGTATGTACGGAGCAGATTTCCTTTGATAGTTTTAAGTGCAATACCTGCGTAGTCGCAGAGTATACTTATGTCCATATTCGGATCAGCATTTTCGCATATTCCGAAATGAGGCGTTATCGGCATATACTTAGCCGTATTTTCCTTTATCCTCTCAGAAGCACGCTCTATTTTCTGGAAGACTGCATCCATAAAAACATAACTTACACAGATAACGAATATATCATTTCCAAGATATCCGTAAACAGCATCCTTCCCGAATACTTCGACAAGAATTTTTGAGATATCAAGAAG
>CAMCOJ010000230.1 GCA_945876405.1 uncultured Ruminococcus sp. | reverse complement strand
AGCATTTATAAGATATTTTTTCAGAGTAATAATATCACTTGCATTCACCGCACCGTCACCATTGACATCGCCGGGAACAACTTCAGGTTCCTCACCTGCAACGGTAATTTTGTCTATTGCAAATCCTATATTCATTTTTCTGCCTTTTATTTCTCTGGCAGTGACATCGTTGTCTTCCTTTGCAGTGCATTCGAGACAAAGATACCAGAATCCGTCATCGAAAACGGCTGTTTCGTACGCTATTTCGTCATATACTTCTCCAAGGTCAGTTCCGTCAAAATTGAGGTATGTGGGAACTGCTGAAATATCTGAATAGGTTTCAGCGTCAAATCCAAGATTTACGGCAAGTAAAAGTGTATTCTGAAGTGATGAAAGAAACTGACCGTTGTCGAGCAGTGAAATGTCATCTTCTGAAACTCTGAATTCATCTTCGTCGTTTATAAATGTGTACGATTTGCTGGTGTCATAGAAAAATGATTTTTCCTGTACATTTTCCGGATCATCGTATGTTGCAAAATATGCAAGGTAACCCTCAACACCTTCAACTATTTCGTATTTGAATCCGTTTTCTTCAGCATATTTCTGAACAGCTGACCCTTCACGGCAGTATATTGTAAGATTCTCATTCTTAGCATACTGATCAGTATTTTCATCATAGATGTAACCAAGATGATCAGGACTGTAATATCCGGAATTATATCCTATATAGAGTGTGTTCAGACTGTCGCATCCGTCAAAGCTGTCTGTATTGTCATGTCCTGCTGAAGGAATATACAGTGTTCTCAGATTTGTACAGCCTTTGAAAGTTCCGTATGCAGAACCGCCTCCTGCGAAGGAGTAAACTGTTTCAGGGATATAGAGTCCCTCCAGGGATGAGCATCCGGCAAATGTCTCACGTCCGTATATTGTTGAATATCCAGGGAGAGTTATTTCTCTGGCAGATGAGCAGTTCCTGAAAGCATAATTGTCTATTATCTTTACTGTGGCAGGAATATATATGCTTTCCAGCGATGAACATCCGTCAAAGCAGTTTTCTCCGATGTTCTGTATTCCGTAAGGCAGAGTAATTTCTGTAAGAGAGCTGCAGTTTCTGAATGTATCACGGCAGTAGATTCTTGTTGTGTTATTTTCCGCGTAGCTAAGTGCTGTTTCGGGAAGCGTGATTTCCTTTGCAGAAGAACAGTCGTTAAAAAGACCGTCACTGATTATTTCAACATTTTCCGGAATTCTGAAGGAAGTAACTGATGAACAGCCTGAAAACGCGTATTCTCCGATATATTCAACTCCTTCAGGGACTGATATCTGAGTCAGTGAAGAACAGTTTTTGAAAACGTTATCGCCTATTTTTACAAGGTTTTCAGGAAGTGTAACCTTTTCAAGTGATGCACATCCGCTGAGCATGGAATCAGGGAGCTCTGTCATGTTTTCAGGTATATCAATATTTTTTACTGATTCACATCCTGAAAAGGCAAATGCACCTATATTTTCAACACTTTCCGGGTATATCAGATCAGAAAGTACTGCACATCCTGCAAATGCACCTTTGGGTATTTCGGTGATATTGCCGCGAATCTCGCAGGATTCGAGCTTTTCACAGTTTTCCATAACATACTCACCGATCTCAGTTACACTTTCAGGAATCACCACTCTGGTAAGCCAGAAGTTGCCTTTGAAGGCTTTTTCATCGATTGTTTTCACTGAATCCGGAACAATGATTTCCGATACATTTCCCCATAGCTCAGCAATTCTTGTAACAGGCATACCATCTATAACTGACGGAATTACCTCAGCCGGTTCTCTTGTGTTGTCGTATCCGACTATAATGACCTCATCATTTTCAACAACGTATCTGAATCCGTCGCTTTTCTTAACCTGAAGCGGATCAAATTCTGCAGCTGAAACACTTATGCATCCGGCAGCCATTATTGCTGCAGACAAAGCTGCTGCTGTTTTCTTAAAATTAAACATATGCAAACCCTCCATGTTTTTTACCATATTATATATCGGCATTTTTGTCTTCTGATAAAGTTTTGTGAAAATATTTTTATCAGATTTTCCTGTATATTATTAGTAACACAGGAAAGGTGGATTTGGTTCAAAAAAATTTTCCTGCAGGTCTTCTCAAAATCGGTCAATGGTATTATAATAATATTGACCGATATGGTCAGAGAAAGGAATGATACTATGAGCATTATTGAAACAAAAAAACTTACCAAATATTATGGTAAAAGCAGGGGAATAACTGAACTTGACCTGTCGGTTGAAGAGGGTGAATTTTTCGGATTCATCGGACCGAACGGCGCAGGGAAGTCCACTACAATAAGAACTCTTCTTGGTCTCATTTATCCGACATCCGGTGAGGCGAGAATTTTCGGAAAGGATATTGTCAGCAACAGAACTGAAATCCTTGCGGATATCGGATATATGCCGTCAGAGGCTACATTTTACAATGGTATGAAGGTTAAGGAAGTCATTTCTCTTTCTGCGAAAATGCGTAAAAAGGACTGTTCTGCAGAAGCAGACAGACTTTGTGAAAGACTTTCACTTGACAGGGAAAAGCGTGTTGAGGAGCTTTCACTAGGTAACAGAAAAAAGGTGTCTGTTGTATGTGCACTTCAGCACAATCCAAAACTCTGTATACTTGATGAGCCGACCAGTGGACTTGATCCGCTTATGCAGAAGGAGTTTTTCGATATACTCAGAGAGCGTCACAGCGAAGGTACAACCATTTTTCTTTCCTCACATGTTCTCTCGGAGATACAGAAAAACTGTTCCAGGGCTGCGATAATCAAGGAGGGAAAAATTATCGCCCTTGACAGCGTGGAGAATCTTTCGAAAACAAGTGCAAGGCGCGTGGTGCTTCACGGAGTAAATAAAGCTCCTGAATCTCTGCCAGTAAAATCAGTTGAGGAGAGCACAGACAGCGTTTCCTTCCTTTATAGCGGAAATATTAAGGATTTGCTTGGCACGGTAAATAAACTGCCGGTTTACGATATGACAATTACCGAGCCGGAACTTGAGGAAATATTTATGCACTACTATGAGAAAGGCGGCGAAAAATAATGACAGTTTATATAAAAGAACTCAGACAGAATTTTAAATCTCTTTGCATCTGGACTGTTTCAATAGCATTTATGATGATGGTATGTATAATGCTTTTCCCTGAGATGAAAGGCGAAATGGACGGTGTAAGCAGTGTCTTTGCAAATATGGGAGGCTTTACAGCTGCCTTCGGAATGGATAAACTCAGCTTTGGTGAGATTATGGGATTTTACGGAATCGAATGCGGCAATGTAATGGGAATAGGCGGAGGATTTTTCGCTGCACTTGCTGGAATTACCGTTCTTTCAAATGAGGAAAAGGAGCGTACAGCTGAATTTCTTCTTACGCATCCGGTGAGTCGTTTTTCTGTACTTACCCAAAAGCTGATCTCCGTACTGACACAGGTTGTTGTTCTCAACATTGTCGTAGTTGCAGTAAGTCTGATATCGGCAGCGATAGTTGATGAACACTTTGAGATGAAGGAATTTGGTCTGCTTCATACGGCATATCTGATAATGCAGCTTGAAATCGCCTGTATCTGTTTCGGTATCTCGGCATTTATAAAAAGAGGAAGTATAGGAATCGGTCTGGGACTGGCACTCATGTTTTATTTTATGAATATTGTCTGCAATATAAGCGACCAGGCAGAGTTTCTGCGTTACATAACGCCTTATGCATATTCCGAGGCAAGCAGCATAATTTCCGAATCAGCTCTTGATACCGGACTGATTGTTATCGGTGTCCTTGTCGGAGCTGCAGGTGCTGCTGCCGGATATTTAAAATATCTGAAAAAGGACATAGCGGCATGAAATAATCGGTGTTTAGTTTTATTGCCCGCATATTATAGTAAACGCAATAAATTATAGTGAACGTCAAAATAAATTTGACTTTCACTATAATTGCGTTTACTATACATATCTCAATTTGACTATTTTGTGAAAAAATGCTATAATGTCGGTATAGAAATATTTACTGGTGTGATTAATATTCACATCATTTATTTTTCTTTTTAATCCGATATTTTTATGTCGGATAAAAAAGATTTTGTCGCTATATATGGAGATGAAAGTGAAAATGAACAAGTATATCGAATCAGAAACACTGGAATTAAAAGAACGGTACACAGATGTAATATGTAAGGAAATAGTTTCTTTCCTCAATTCATCAGGAGGTACAATTATAATCGGAGTGAAAGATGACGGAACAGTTTTAGGTGTTACAAATATAGATGAAACATTAAGAAAAATATCAGACGTTATCACAACCCAGATAGAACCCAATCCTCAGGACGAAATAAGATCAGAACTTAAATTTGAATCGGGAAAAACGCTTATAT
>CAMCOJ010000229.1 GCA_945876405.1 uncultured Ruminococcus sp. | reverse complement strand
ATGACCCTCTGCTTGTAAGGCAGATGCTCTCCCAGCTGAGCTATGCTCCCAACCTCGTCTTCATCAAGTTTGTTTTCTCTCTGACGACGATATTTATTATACTACATCGTAATCGATATGTCAACACTTTTTTAAAATTTTTTTTAAAAATTTTCGCTTTGTAAGATTTGTTGTGTTTTTTTCGCCATTTGCGTATTATTTATAGGAATTTCAATCATGAGCAGCAGAGAAAAGACGCATAACTTCACTTCTAAGTCCCTGATTCTCAGGATTCATAAGTTCCGGATCCTCTGATATTATGCGTTCTGCATTTTCAGCAACAACAGACAACATATTCGAATCTGTAGCCAGATCTGCTATCTTCAGAGCCGGAAGACCATGCTGTCTGTTTCCGAAAAAGTCACCGGGACCTCTTAATTTCAGATCTTCCTCTGATATTCTGAATCCATCCGTAAGAGAACTTATTATCTTAAGGCGTTTCTTTACTTCTTCACTTCGATTGTCTGTAACAAGTATACAGTAACTCTTCTCAGAACCTCTTCCGACTCTTCCCCTGAGCTGATGGAGCTGTGAAAGACCGAATCTGTCTGAATTTTCTATCATCATCACTACTGCATTCGGGACATCAACTCCAACTTCAACAACAGTAGTTGATACAAGGATATCCACGCGGCCTTCCTTAAAGTCATTCATAACTTCGTCCTTCTCGGCAGAAGTCATCCTGCCATGAAGCAATCCAACCTTATAATCAGGAAAATGGTTAAGCTCGATATTTTCCTTGTATTCGACAGCAGATTTAAGGTCTGTTTCACTCTGTTCAATAACCGGACAGACAATATAAGCCTGTCTCCCCTCCTGAACATGCTTTCTTATAAATGCATATGCACGCTCTCGGTATCCTCCTGTAACAGCATAGGTTTCAACCGGCATCCTTCCCTTCGGAAGTTCATTTATTATGCTTATATCAAGATCACCGTATATCATCATGGCAAGGGTACGGGGAATAGGAGTCGCAGACATTACAAGCTTATGAGGTTTCTCTCCCTTCATGGCAAGGGCATTTCTCTGGGCAACACCGAAACGGTGCTGCTCATCAGTTATAACAAGTGCAAGTTTTCTGAAAACAACATCTTTCTGAATTACAGCATGCGTTCCTACAATCACATCATATTCGCCAAGCTCTATCGATGACTTGACTGCATTTTTCTGTCTGGCGGTCATGGAACCGGTGAGCAGACAAACTCTTATACCGAAAGGAGAAAGAAAACCGCTCAACGTTCTGAAGTGCTGACTGGCAAGTATTTCGGTGGGAGCCATAAGTGCGCACTGGCAGGAATTTTTCACAGCGAAATAACAGGCTGCGGCTGCAACAGCTGTTTTACCGCTTCCCACATCCCCCTGAAGAAGTCTGTTCATAGGTCTGCTACTGCACATATCCTTTACGATATCGTCAACGGAACGACTCTGTGCCCCCGTCATAGCGAACGGAAGTCCATCCCTGAATTCGTCTACGGATATCTTTTCGTCCATAACACACCCTGCTTTCGCATCAGAGTTACGGTGTCTGAGCATTCGCATTCCCAGCTGAAGGTTGAGCAGTTCATCAAATGCCAGTCTTCTCCTCGCCGCTCTCATGGCCTCAGCACTCTCCGGTACATGAATATTTTTCAGTGCATAGCCAAGGCTGCACAGTCCGTTTTCACGTATAATATAATCAGGCATAAACTCAAACGGTTCCGATTCAAAGATTCTGAGAGAATCAGCTATATTTGTCCTTACCATAGTATTGGTAAGTCCCGCAGTAAGATGATATACAGCCTTAAGAGTAACACCGGAACCGGCAGGAATATACTTAGGGGAATTTATTTCTCTTGAAAGCAGATTTCCTGTTACTTTCCCGTAGAAAATATAATCCTCACCTTCAGTAAGTGCATCGAAAGCATAAACATTGTTGTAAAAAATCACCGTAAACGGATTACGTCCGTCGTTGACTACAGCTTTGTAAAGAGTAAGTCCCTGTCTTATTTTCTGCTCAGGGAATTTTTTTACAATCGTACCGGCTACAACATTATTTTCATTAAGCGCAGCTTCATTTATCAGTACAGGACAGCTGTAATCTATATAGTTTCTCGGAATATGATAGAGAAGGTCAAAGGGAGTTGATATGCCTAATTTGCCGTACAGTTCCGCCCGCTTTTTAGCTACCCCCTTCAGAACTGTTATAGGCCTGAATAAATCAGTCATTGTGTTTCTCCTGCAGTCACTCTACTGAAATAATATAATAATAAACAGGCTGACCACCGTTTATAAGCATTACTTCTATCCTGTCATTAAGTTTCTGAGACAGTAGTTTCTGCATCTTCTCAGCATTTTCATCGGTAACATCAGCCCCGTAAATCAGAGTTACATAGGATGTATCACTGTTTATAAGCTTCTTCACCAGTCTGAGTACAACCTTGTTTATATCCTTATCAACATATGCGAGTTTACTGTTGTCAAGACCAATAATCTCTCCCTTTTTTATCTGCTTTCCGTCAAATTCAGTATCTCTTGCGGCAAATGTGACAAGACCTGTCGAAACCTTTTCAAAAGCCTTTGTCATGGCAAGCTTATTGTCCTTTACATCAGCGGACTCGTCAAAGGCAAGCATCGCTGCAATACCCTGAGGAATTGTTCTTGTCTGTAAAACGCATACTCCCCTGTCCGCAAACTTAACAGCCTGTTCAGCTGCCATAATTATATTTTTGTTATTCGGAAGGACAAATACAGTTTCCGCAGGTGTGCTGTAAATCGCATCAAGAATGTCATCCGTCGAAGGATTCATTGTCTGTCCGCCTGTTACAATACAGTCTGCTCCCAGATCTCTGAAGAGTGCTTCTACACCATGGCCCGCTGCAACAGCTGCAAAACCAAATTTCTTTTCAGGTTTCTTTTTCTCCGCAGCCCGCTTTTCAGTGCGGACACTTTCGGTTTTTCTTCCCTCGTGCTGAAGCTTCATATTTTCAATTTTAGGAAGATTTATAAAGCCGTATTCAAGAGCTTTTTCTATTACCCTGCCCGGATTGTTTGTATGAACATGTACCTTTATTATCTCGTCGTCATCGACAACAAGAACACAGTCACCTATAGTTTCAAGATACGCCCTGAGAAGAGCAGGGTCTTTTCCCTCTGATGATTTTGTTACAGTGCACTCCGTGCAGTATGTGAATTTTATATCCGCATCATCATGGTTATCAGCACTGATAACTGCAGAGGCTGCTTTTCCTGCATCGCTGCTCTCTGCTGTACCTCCGTTAAATATATCCAGCATAGCTTCAAAGACTATTACAAGTCCCTGCCCGCCGGCATCCACTACACCTGATTTTTTCAGTATCGGAAGCATTTCCGGGGTTTTTTCAAGTGCATCAGAAGCTGCATCACAGACTGCCTGCCAGAAAACTGATATTTCGTTTGTGGAATTGGAAGCCATCCGGGCGGCCTGGGAGGCAAGTCTTGCAACCGTAAGAATAGTTCCCTCAGCCGGCTTCATTACCGCCTTATAGGCTGCTTCCGTTCCGAGTTCAAGTGCATTTGAAAAATGAACACATTCGGCAGTTTCAAGGTCCCTGAAGCCTTTTGAAAGACCTCTGAATAATATTGAGAGTATAACTCCGGAATTTCCTCTTGCACCTCTGAGCATGGCTGAAGCTGCAGTATCAGCAGCCTTTGATACTGTAACATCGTCTCCCAGAAGAAGAAGTTCCTTCTTTGCTGCATTTATTGTCATGGACATATTTGTACCTGTATCCCCGTCAGGCACAGGATAAACGTTAAGTTCATCAACCTGGTGTCTGCATTTTTCAAGACGAACTGCTCCGTTAATTATCGCATCTCTTAAAAGTTTTCCGCTTATCACACTAATACTCCTTTACTCTGTAATATTGTCGACAAATATATTTACTGAATCGACCTCTGCTCCTGTTGCTTCTTCAACAGCATACCTTACCTTGTGTTTAAGACTTGCTGTCACAGCGGAAATATTTGTGCCGAACGTTACAGAAACATGAACATCAATAACAAGACGGTTATCCTTAACTCTGACATTCACGCCTTTTCCTGCCATGCTGTCTTTTTTTATAAATGAACATATGTCACTGATAAGTGAAACTGATTTCATGTCAGCGACGCCTACACAGCTGCTTACTGTACCGGTAATCAGATCTGTAAGATATCTGTTTGATATTGTTATTTTTCCGATATGATTTTCCCATGTTATCATATTTATCATTCCTTTATGAAATTTATTGTATTAAAACTGTTATCGGCAGATATATTTATAGCAAACGCAATAAATTGCGTTTGCCGGTGCCGATTTGCACGGAGATGACGTAGTCATCGGATG
>CAMCOJ010000228.1 GCA_945876405.1 uncultured Ruminococcus sp. | reverse complement strand
ACACAAGGAGTATCGTCGGCAGCGTCAGATGTGTATAAGAGACAGGAAGAAGAGGTAACAGAAAACGTTGTTTCTGAAGAAAGTACAGAAACTGCTGATACTTCAGATACAGCAGATACCGGATATGAAAGATCTGACAATCCGGAAGACTGGAGAACACCTGCCGGTGAGATTGATGAAGAAAACGGAACAATCAACGGTTGTCCGATACTCGGACAGGTCGAAAACGAGGGAAGAGTTTACGACTATGTATGGCAGAACGGAGATTCATACACCTGTTTTGCCCGTGATGAACTTGCGAATATTAATGTTTCAGATTCTGTGACAAAACCTGGTTCGATTACATATCTGGATATCAGGTTTGAAGGCAGCGTTCAGCTTTCATATTTTATCAATATGCTTAAGTATGACAAAGATGCGCTTACACTTGTTTCTGCATCACTGGATGAAAGTATACCGGTAATGATTCAGCCCGGAGGAGAAAACTGGCCTGATTTCACTTTCAACTCCAAGGGTATTTTGTTCTACAGCAGACCTGACCTGAAGAATATCGATTTATCCGGTGAACATACGGTCAGACTTGCCTTTCAGGTAAATGAAACTGCTGCTGAGGGCAGGTATGAAATCGGGCTTACCAATATAGACAGTGGCGGACTTACAGGACTTCTCAGAATTGAAGAGTCGTCTGATAAATTCTTCATGGTTTATGTTCCTGTAAAATATAATTCAGGAAGTATCACAGTAAGTGAAACCGAAACTCCAAAAACCAATCTTAAGCAGAAGCCTCTTGCAAGAACATATGCTATGATTGAAAATGAAAATTCACTTGTTACAGGCGATGCAAATGAAGACGGCACTATCAACGTAATGGATGTTCTTAAGATGAAGGGTTACTTACTCGGCACTGACCAGACTGTAAGAAATGCTGATGCAAATGAAGACGGTGTACAGAATATTGCAGACATGATTGTGCTCAGGGATTATATTCTTAATAAGTAATTATCATAATAATTTGTGTCAGATAAAGCAAAAACCGGCGGATAACAGTGAATCTGCCGGTTTTTGCTGTGCTTTATTCCTTTACATTCTGCCTGAACTGTGTTACAATATAAAAGGTGTTTCCGTTTTCCGGAAGAATTAATCACCCGGAAAGATGTTTATTCAATGCGGTTCGGAGGAGCTATGTTTGTTTATATATTAAGATGTACAGACGATACTCTGTATACAGGGATAACCACAGATTTTGAAAAGCGTTTCAAACAGCATCGCGGAGAAATAAAAGGCGGTGCAAAATACACCAGAGCCCGTGGCGTAAAAAAAGCCGAAGCACTGTGGGAAACAGAAAGTCCTGCTGCCGCCCGCAAAATGGAATATGCCCTGAAAAAACTGAAACGTTCTGAAAAGGAGAAACTTATAAAATTCCCTGAACTGATTACCGAAAAGTTTATCCCTTCACTTGCAGAATACACATTTTCTGTGGTAACAGAAAAATATCAGAAAGGAAAGAATATGAAACCTGACCTTACAAATACAGCAACATTCGGCGTAGCCGGTAACTTTACCGGTCATCTTGAGCAGGCCGGAGAGGCATCTGACTTTGTAAATGTAAAAGTCGATGATGCTTCAGCACCAAAAGCAATTTTTCCTACATACATTCCGGGAAAATCAGAACAGATACCTGAATTTCTTTCAGTATTTCCGTTTGACAGTGAAACTATTCTCTACCCTGAAGACCAGAAAAAACTTCAGATAGAACCTGAATGTGCAATTCTTTTTAATGCTCAGTGGAGTGGTGAAAATATTACAGCACTTCATCCGGTTGCATTCGGCGCATCAAATGACTGTTCAATAAGAAGGGAAGGGGCAAAAAAAATCAGCCTTAAGAAAAACTGGGGAAAATGCAGCAAGGGATTTTCATCAAATGCTATCCCGCTTTCTTCATTTGACAGCAGCAGCATAATAAACGACTACCGTATAGCAAGCTTTCTTGTGCGTGAGGGCAGAACATATGCCTACGGAGAGGACAGTGCAGTAAGAGACTACAGCTATATTTACGATAAGCTTATGACCTGGATGCTTGACAAATTTAACAACCAGAAAAATGAAGGACCGGCAGAAGAGATAGGAAAATACCTTAATGCCGCTGGCAGACCTGAACAGATACTTGTTTCAATAGGAGCTACAAGATACACAGAATTCGGTGAAACAAATTTCCTTACATACGGAGACCATTCCGTAGTGGTACTTTACCCTGAATCATCTTATACGAGAGAACAGATTGCAAAAATGGTTTCAGGAAATGATCTCCAGTATAATGATATTTCCGTACTTTATCAGACAGTAAAACATCAGTAATATCATTCATATTAAGAAACGGTCTCAAACGAGATCGTTTTTTTTGCAACAAACAGTATATAACACTTGACAACAGTTATATACTGTGTTATACTGTTTACATGAGGAGGACAATTAATATGCATATTATAATAAACAACTCGTCAATGATTCCTATCTACGAACAGATTACAACCTTTATAAAAAAAGAGATTGCCGCAGGAGCTTTACCCGAAGACACACCTCTTCCGTCAGTACGAAAACTTGCCGGTGACCTGAAGATCAGCGCACTTACCGTAAAAAAAGCTTACGATCGTCTTGAAGAAGAAGGATTTGTAACAACAGTTCACGGAAAAGGAACATTTATCGCTTCACAGAATAAGCCTCTTGTTCGTGAGATGCAGTGCCGCGAAATAGAAACAGAACTTGCGGCAGCAGTAGAAAAAGCCAGAAATTACGGACTCACCAATGAGGAGATAAAAGAATTGTTCAGCATTATCATGGAGGAATGACTATGATCCATATCAGCGAATTAAAAAAGACTTACAAATCATTTTCACTTGATGTAACTCTTGACGTTAAACCGGGATGCATTACCGGTCTTGTCGGCAGAAACGGAGCCGGAAAAAGTACAACAATAAAATCAATTCTCGGACTTGTAATACCTGATTCCGGAACATGCAGTGTATTCGGAAAAAAATCAACGGAATTAACAGGTGAAGAAAAGGAGAAAATAGGTGCAGCCCTTTCAGATTCAGGTTTCAGTTCATATCTTTCTCTCAAAGACATACGAATGATTCTGAAAAATATGTACCATAACTTTGATATTGATTTTTTCAATAATATGTGCAAAAGATACGAACTCCCTGAAACCCTGCGTATTCAGAAATATTCCACAGGTATGAAGGCAAAGCTTAAGGTTCTGATTGCACTAAGTCACAAAGCAGATTTGCTGATACTCGATGAACCTACCTCCGGCCTGGACGTCATTGTAAGAAATGAAATTCTTGATATGCTCAGGGACTATATGGCTGAAAATGAAAACAGATCGATGATTATCAGTTCACATATCGCTTCGGATCTCGAAGGTCTCTGCGATGACATCTATATGATTCACAGAGGAAAGGTAGTTTTTCACGAAGATACAGACGTTATTCTCAGCGATTATGCCGTTCTGAAAATGGACGAAAAGCAGTTTGAAAGTGTGGAAAAAGAATATATAATAAAATTCCGTAAAGAAAAATACGGTTATATGTGCCTTACAAATCAGAAACAGTTCTTTGCAGAAAATTATCCGCAGATAACACTGGAAAAAGGCGGTATAGATGAACTTATTATTATGACAGGGGAGGAGTAAGATTATGAAAGGTTTGCTTGTTAAGGATTTCAGACTTTTTTTTCAGAGGAAGATGTTTTTCATTCTTCTTTTGATTTGTGCCGCAGCTCTCGGTACGACAGACTCCGGTTCTGTATTTACAATAGCTTATTTTACGATGGTAACCGCTATTTTTACAACAAGTACAGTTTCATATGATGAGTACGATAACTGTTATCCGTTTCTGTTCACTCTTCCGGTAACCAGGGAACAGTATACCCTGGAAAAATATATTTTCGGATTTCTGACCGGAATAGCTTCCGATATAACGGCAACGGTTGTAGCTGTGGTAATTGCATTAACCAAAGGGGAGACACCTGGTATCGAAATATTATTTACAGCTGTCGGAGTGATTCCGTTATTTCTTGTTATTAACGCTTTTTCACTTCCGCCTATGCTGAAATACGGAGTGGAAAAAGGGCGTATATGTATGTTTATCATAGGTGCTCTGATATTTGTATTCGGCAACATAATTATGAAAGCAGGTAAATCATCGGATAATATATCAGTAATATCTGAAAATAAAGTGCTTTTGGTAACTATAATTACAGCTGTTACAGTTGCCGTTGTTACATTATCATACCTGATAAGTCTGAAGATAGTAAAGAACAAAGAAGTATAAAATGAAATACCCGAAATATAGTAAACGCAATAAATTGCGTTTACCGGTGCCGATCTGCACGGAGATAAGGCAGTCATCTGATG
>CAMCOJ010000227.1 GCA_945876405.1 uncultured Ruminococcus sp. | reverse complement strand
ACCGTTAACCGTTGAAAATTTATTGTATACCTAAAAAACCGGAATTCCGTGGTTATATGTTTATTTGGGATATAAGAGTATCCGATACATCAAATATCACATAATGCACGTTGAATATGAACTTGTTTTCGATGGTTTCAGACACTGTCTTAATACTTGTATTCAGGGGGCGTTTTTAGGACTTATTACTATTCCGGTAATGATTATACATAAGCTTTTATTTAACCGCGGATAGAAAAATGCGGGTTAGTGAGAGGGGGAGAACATAATGTTCTGCAAATTTTGCAGCCGTACACTTGAAGAGAATTATAAGTTCTGTGATAAATGCGGAAAGCCTGTAAATTATACTCAGGAAATGATTGATGACGCCTTATCATCTGCATCCTGTGAACCGGATATTCAGGATATATCCGAATACAAAAAATCAGATACGAAATTTAAAATAAAACTTGCAATAGCTGCTGTAAGTATCTGTGCTGTGGCTGTTGGAATTATGACATGGATTGACAGTAAAGATAAGACTGACAAATCAAGCGTAACAATTGACAATAATATTTCAGAGAGCCGAAACAATGATTATTCTGTAATTACAGAAACTCAAAAAGCAACTAAAAATGAAGCTGAAACAGAAACTGCTTCACCAGCACAGAGTAAAACTGTATCTTCTGAGAGCAATACTGAATCCGATGAAAGTAATGAATTAATTTTCAATAGCGATGATCCGGTTTATTATTTTGGAAAAACACTTGGAGAAATCGAAGGTTTTTATGGTGAACCAGATGTCAATCCGCTTTTCCATCCTCTGCAGGCACCTATAGGAGGAAGTCATTCTACCAATTCATATCAGTATGGTACGATGTATTTTTCTTATGTAGATTATTATGTGACTGATGAAACAAGAATAGATACAATTACTGCAGGAGAAGGTTCATACTTAAGTGATAATCTCAGAGTCGGAATGACGTTCAGAGAACTTGAAGAATATGTGGATTTTGAATCAGAAGAACCGGTATCCATGCAGATAAGACAGGGCTCATGTGGAAATGCAGTTATAGAAGTAAATAACCATGAATGTATACTGAGTGTTGATTTTCCGGAAGGAGCAGATGCAGATACTCCGTCAACCAGAATGGTCATATATACAAAAGACGGTTTATGCGATGAAGAATATGACAGGCAATACGCAAGTGTAGTGCCCGGTTCCCAGAAAGCATATGAAGTTGCATGGGTATCGCTTAATGATCCGGACAGTGTACTGAATCTGCGTAGCGGTCCAGGGACAGAATACGATATAGTAGCACAGCTAAATGACGGTGAAATGGTGTATGTATTACTTTATGATGATCCGATATGGTACAATGCCACAACTGAGTATGGTTCAGGTTACATACACGGGGATTTTCTCAGATTTGAAAATACGTACTGATACGGCGGGAGAGTGATTATAATGAGCAGAGTATGTAAGTCATGTTCAAATATTCTTAATGACGGAGATTTATTTTGCAGTAAATGCGGTGCCGGAGTTGAACACGAATCTGCAGGAAATAGTACGGAACACTGCATTAAGTGCGGAACAAAATTAAAGGAAGACAGTGACTATTGTTCTATGTGCGGAGCATCAAGAAACGGAGAACCAACAAAATACCGTATTCATGGTCCTGCAACCGGAAAAAGCTATACTTTCAAATCGAATTCTGCAAAGAATACGAAGGAACTGATCTCAGGAAAAGATGTGAATTTTAATTTTACGGACTATTTTCTTGAAATAAAGATACCAAAGAAGTATAATGCAGAAAGATATTATGTAAAATATACTTCGCTGCAGGAACTGACCTTTAAAAAAGGTTTTTCTGCTGTTTCATTAATACTTTCTCTGATTTTCCTTGGTGTATTAATTTATACCACTAATGAAGCCGAAAGTATTTTGACGATTATTGGCTCAGCAATCCTTACAATTGGATTTGGAGTAGGTGCCTTTCAGTCATTTGCAGAATTTAAATTTACTGATGAAACAAAGTACAGGATTAAATTAAGAAGGATTAATTCACGCAGAGCTGAAGAGCTGCGTGAGATAACCGACAGTCTTAAGGAAATGAAAGATTACTATACCGGCAAACCTGAACCGCAGTATGTTTCAAAAGTGAAAAATTACGGAATTCGTAAAACGGATTTTGATATATCAGGGATGGCAAATGATATTGTTGATAAATTTACTGGATAATTAGATGAAAATATAACTTTTAATGTTGACATATTACAACCGTTGGTGTATAATGAATTTTACTCACCTCTGGGGCTACAAACGAACCCTCGAATCCGCCCCCGCTGAACGCCATAATTTCTGCAAACGATGCATGAACAGAATCAAAGAAGACTTTCCGGAGTTTTATGATGTTGCGGAGTATCTTGTATCCTGATTCTCAGTATTCCACTCAAAACCAAAATCATTCTTAACCACAACACACATTCTATCCTCCTGCTACAGAATACACATCAGAACACACAAAATTTCATACCCAGATGCTCCCTCAAGCTATGCAGAAAAACTGGCAAAAGGGGAGATTGAGGGAAAGAAGAGCGCGAGAAGGAAACCGATCAAGAGGGGGAAATGCCAGTTTTTGCTGGATTTTATCTTTCCCCCTCTTGAAGAGGTGTCTCTCTCGCATTTTTCGTATCTGTATAAATGTCCCTTTAACCTGAGTCCTGCACGACTAAACACCGCAATTTCAATAAACTGTCTCCGCCATTCAAAGATTTTACGTATTTCTTCATCATCAGAACCTCTGCCTATCCATAAATCTGATAAAACTCATTATAAGTTTTCTTCAATCCTGCATACTGCTTTGACATTCTGATTCCATAAATCTCTTCAACGCTGTAAGATAAATTCGGAAGATCGTCCCTTGTCACAATAACAAAATAATTATCAGAACGTTTTACCTCACTTGCGAATTCCTCACGACGAATAAAATCATTGCATTCATCGATGAAAACTATACTGTTATGAGTATAGGATAATCTTTGTTTCCAGTCACCACCATGCAGTACTATACAGGGAACAGTACATTTTAAATCAATCCCGCTTGAGATTCCGTTCTGAGAATAGGTTTCAATCATTTCCAGAAGTGTTGTTTTACCTGTTGCACTGTCTCCGCGAATAACTGTAATGTTTCTCTTTATTGTAAACTGGTAGTGAATACGTTTGTTCTGGACGGTTAATTCATAGGCACCTTTCATTTATTCACCTCAAACATAATCAAATACAACATCAAGCCATTCCTGCCTGTTGTGTACAATCTTTCCGGTATTCATTATCATAATTTCATACGGACCTTCTCCAAAGCGCATTCCATGATGAAGCGTTACAGTCAAATCTTTGCTTTCTGCAATCTTAAGTATCCACTTTGCGCAGTTATCGCCACATGCAGTAGCGTTAAAAATATTGCCGCTGTCATCATATTTCATGAGAATAAGTGTTTTTACCCCGCCGGATAATTCTTTTGGTGTTATTGCTCCGAGGAAAGGGCTTTCTATTATATGAGGGGAAACAACAGTTGATTTGTCTATGTCTGAAATCATTTTTTCTGCAAATTCATCAGTAATCCATTCATCTTCATACTGGTTATCAAAATATACAGGCGGATTATAAACTTCACCTTCCATATCTCCAAGGTATACTTTGAGCATTTTTATTCCTCCATTCAGTTGCTGAAAATTTTTGATTTCGGTTCTGTTACGGCGAATGAGTAAAGTTTATTTTCGTTCACTATGATATTTATTATATCATTTTTCTTATATCGTTGTATTCATTTCTTAAACACGTAGACGGTTTTATCATCATAAAAATCAACTCCCTGAAATCTGCGTAGTCCGGAATCATTCTATACATATTATATCGTTATTCTATTCAGATTGTCAAGCTTTATTCTGAATCAAAACCTCTCTGATCCCCGTAACCTCACAGCATATTTCTTGACTGAAAATAACTATTATGTTAATATAGATATAAGTAAAAACCAAAGAAACAAACGGCATATATCATGTATAATTTCAAAACGACCTGATGAAAGAGGTGTTCTTCATGACTTTAGGAGAAAGACTGGCAAAAATAAGAAAAGAAAATAATTACAGACAGAAGGATTTATCAGTAATACTGAATGTTTCCCAGCAGGTAATCAGTAACATCGAAAGGAATCTTACAGCTCCGGACATTGAATTGTTAAAAGCTGTTGCAGATGTTTATAAAACATCACTGGATAACCTTGTAGGCAGAAAAAATGAATATGAAGATGAATCCGGGGATGATATTGCAAGGCAGATAGTAGATGTTATTGAGGAAATGGATGATGATGAAAAGAAACTTTGCCTTGATCTGGTAAATCGGGTTTACAGTTATCATTGCAGAATACAGAAAAAAGACTG
>CAMCOJ010000226.1 GCA_945876405.1 uncultured Ruminococcus sp. | reverse complement strand
AGTCGAGCATGATCTTTCACAGTCTTATGGAGACTGCTAAGGCTAACGGTGCCGACGGATACTGGTATATTAGTTATCTTTTTCTATTCTATTCTTTTCATTATGAGTTCACCATTTACCTAATCAGTTATTTTTCTAATCGGATGTCTAATAACAGTTTTCCATTTTTCGGGAGCAACCTTTCGGGCATCCGACATATATATTTCGTGATGTAATCGTTTGGCGGTGATATCATTTACATATCCGTTTGCCTTTATATATTCGTCCATTACGGCAACCGTTTCAGGTTCATCATCAAAGGGACCTTGGTGCATAATTTGAACGCATAGTCCCTCATCAACAGTCAAAAATTCTGCCGCCGAACAATCAATCTTTTTCTTTTTTGTCGCTGTTTCTACCGCCCAATTAAAATCTGTTTTTGTGACAAAATCAGGCAGACGAATTACGGAAATCCAATTGAAGGTTGACTTATCGGAATAGTCAATACCGTCAATATCATTTTGCCACCAAAAGCCCTCAAGAGGGGGCACAACATATTCGAAAAATCCCTCTATTTTGTAATCGGTTTTATAACTCATTTTCAAGGTGTATGCCACCGCATATAAAGTACTGATTGCTTTTTGGTATGCCCCGCCTTCTTCGTTTGGATTACCTTTACCTCTAACTGCTATATAGTTTGCTAACGGAACATTTACAATTTCAGGTTTATTTTTCGGACTGTAAAATTCTTTATATTCTTTCTTAAAATCAAATGCCATATTCAATATTTCCTTTCTTTATCTCGTTTCAAAATCCCAAAGACTTAACTGCTGATTCGTGTTTTTTTCTTCAAAACTATGTAAATAGCTAAATATCTGTTCATTGTTATGCACTATTCCGTGTTCTTCACATTTTTTGTGAAATATGTGTATTAAATGTGCGTTGTTCGGGCTATCAAGCATATATTGATTTCCATATCGTTGAATATATATTTCTTTCAATCTTGGATTTATGCGGTCTAATTGTTTGTAAAAGTATTCTCTATTACCATCACGAAGTGTCAAACCCATTCCGAAGCAAATAATTCCATATACTTTTGCTTCAATGCACATATTTAATATGCCCAATATGTTTTCTTCGGTATCATTGATAAATGGCAAAATTGGAGTTAGCCAAACGACGGTAGGTATCCCTGCATCTCGCATCTGTTTCAAAACTTCAAAGCGTTCTGCCGTAGTGCTGACATTAGGCTCTATTTTTCTACACAACTCCTCATCATAAGTCGTTAACGTCATTTGAACAACACACTTCGTTTTTTGGTTTATTTTTTCTAAAAGGTCTATATCACGCATAATACGATTTGATTTGGTTATTACGGTAAATCCATAGCCATATTCATAAATTAGTGAAAGTGCCTTTCTCACATTTCCGATTTCCAGTTCTAATGGAATATATGGGTCAGTCATAGAGCCTGTCCCTATCATACATTTTTTCCGCTTGCGTTTTAGAGCATTTTCTAATAGGTCAATGGCGTTTTCCTTAACCTCAATATCTTCAAAATCGTGTTTCATATTATAGCAGTTGCTTCTGGAGTCACAATAGATGCACCCGTGAGAACATCCACGATATAAATTCATTCCGTTTTTTGCTGATAAAATCCCTTTTGCTGTTACATAATGCATAATATTATTCCTTCCATATGAGCTTCCTCACTTTCTTTATTTTTTTCCTTTGCATACAAACCTTAGACGAAATCTTCTTTCTGAATCGCATCTAAAGCCTGTTGTTCCGTTAGAAGCAGTCCGTATTTCTTGGTATCCTGATTGCATAGAAGTATCTTATCCGTTACCTGCCTTTCAGCAAGTGCAGCATTGATTGATATTAGTTCAAAGCTTATGTAATTATTATCCATATCTTTCCTTTCATAAATAAAATCAGAGCCAATCTCCGCAATAACGGATTATCGGCTCTGTGTCTTTGCGTCTGGCTCTTTAAGGAAACACTGATTAAATCACGTCTTCGACTTGACGCACATTCTGCTTGCATATTTTCCGCCATCCGGCACAAAAACTCCTTGACATACGACAGTATGCCTGCGTCGTTTTTATACAGTCTGACGAAAAATCTGACTGCGCATCATGTACGCCAGACTTAATCAGTGCTTCCTTAACAAAGGTAATTTTCAGATTTTTAACATCAATCAGTGTTGTATGCTTACACTTCGGGCAAAATAGCGGATAATTTATCAGTACCGTATCCTCTCGAATTTGATTACGGGTTTTTCTTGCTACAAACACGAAACAGGACAGAGCCAGGTTTCGCGGTTCAGTGGAATCAGTTCATCGCTCATGCACAGGATAATGCCTTTTTGAATGTCCATTTTGAACTTTTCGAGGACGCTGAAATTTTTATCAGGCCGTGCAGGGTTCTTGGATTTTTTTATCTCAACGGGGTAGATTTTGTTGCCTTCGGTTATCAGCAGGTCGATTTCCTTTCTGTCAATATCGCGGTAGTAGTACAGGTCAGCTTTTTTTCCGGCGTTATAATAGCTTTTGACTATTTCTGTGATAACATATGTTTCAAAATATGCACCGGACATTGCACCGTTTGCCAGTGTTTCGGCATTTGGCCATCTGCAGAGATATGCAGCCAGACCAGTGTCCATAAAATACATCTTCGGAGTTTTTACCAGTCTGTTTGTAATGTTGTTATAGTAAGGACGAAGGATATATATTATTCCGCTTCTTTCAAGAATGGTAGTCCAGCCCTTTGCAGTAGGTACAGAAATGCCAAGTTCCTTTGAAATCTCGCTGTAATTCAGTTCCTGTGAAGTTCTTGCTGCCATATATACAAGGAAATCATAGAATTCGTTAAGTTTATCCACATTTTCCATAAGATGAATATCTCTTTCAAGATATGTGTTTACATAATCCATAAAATATCTGTCACGGTCAAGGTCGGTTGTTATCAGCTTAGGCATTCCGCCGCGAAAAATTCTTTCAAATATTTCATTGATATTTTTAGGTATGGATGTTTTCATCCGTTCACGAAGAGAATCAACTGAGGGGTGAAACAGGGAAGAAGGACGGTTTTCAGCTTCAGCACATGAGATTCCCGACATTTCAAATATAGCAACCCGACCGGAAAGAGATTCGGAGATTCCTTTCATCATCTGAAATTTTTGTGATCCTGTAAGCCATATCATTCCGTTAAAGTTTTCACCTGCAAGTATCTTTTCATCAACGATACGTTTTATTTCAAGGAAAATTGAAGGAACTCTCTGAACTTCATCAATAAGAACCGGAAATCCATATGTTTCAAAGAATAATCCGGGATCATTTTCAGCTAAACGACGTGCATTTCTGTCATCAAGGGTTACATATTTTCTGTCTTCCTTCATCATATGATGAAGCATGGTTGATTTTCCAACCTGCCTCTGACCACAGACCATGATAACAGGATAGTATTCAGACATTCTTGTTATCTGTTCTTCCATATGACGATTAATGTATTCAGGCATATATATACCTCCGTAAAATTTATAGTGAGCGTCAAAATAAATTTGACTTTCACTATAATTATTTTATTAATATTGCCTTGCACATCCGTTCCCTGCGGTCACTCCGTGCATATCGGCACCGATGAATGAAAAAATATTTTTTCGTTCACTATAAGTTCATATTTTATTATACTCAGTTTTTTCAGGAAGTCAACTCTGCCCTCATTTCACTTCCGCAGTATTCGCATATTTTAACATCACCGTCATTGGGTGCACCGCAGTTCGGACAGGTGAGAAGATATTTGCCGGCAATTTCCCTGAGAAGTTCGCGGTTTTGGGTAAGGAGTTCACTGTAATGAGCAACAGTCTTTTCAGCCCATGAACGTTTTACAGATGCTGATTTTATCAAAGAAATAATGTAAATCAGAATAAAAATCCCGGCAGCAATAAACTGACTGTAGAATACCAGATCATCAATGGTTTTGAATTCAGAAGAATTTTCATTCATTGTATTTTCGAAGAAGGGAATAATCAGTTCGTAGGAAATATTGAAAAGTGCGTTCGCAATGAAAATAACAATCAGAATAATCCCGAAGGTTTTCTTTTCGATAAGAAACGGCAGCTTCTGAATGCTGTGAAGCTCTTTGACAAAGGGATCATCAGTGTTTATCTGAAAACTTTTTCCTGATACCCAGGTACCGTTAAAAATTCGTGTTCCGGGCGGTACTTTTCTGTCGATTATTTTTCTGTAGTCCTGATGTCTTGCGTAAGGCAATAGTGTTCATCTCTTTTCTTTTATAAATTAATGTTCTGCGGTGGTTCAACGGAAAGCATTTCGTCATCCGGATTTTCGCTGCTGTTTCCTGATGAACCTGCTGTGTCCGCACTTTCATATATTTCTATAACTGCTGTCTCTTATACACATCTGACGCTGCCGACGATACTCCTTGTG
>CAMCOJ010000225.1 GCA_945876405.1 uncultured Ruminococcus sp. | reverse complement strand
GACACCGCCCTTTCACGGCGGTAACCCGGGTTCGATTCCCGGTAGGATCACCAAAGCTTAAGAGACCTTTCGAGGTCTCTTTTTTATTGAAATTTCAACAAAAACCCAGTCATACCAAGGCTTTCGGGCTTTCACCACAGACCCATTCAGACCTACACAGACCATGTTCAAAAGTACAAAACTGGGAGTTGTGACATATCTTGCGGATGTTGAACCTGCAGTTGCACTTGAGATCATCGCCTGCATGATGAGAGAGCATGAACTGGATGATCAGTTCGACAAGGTACTTGCATTTGTATCGAAGGACGAAGCACACATTAAAGCTTTTGCAAGACACTTCGCAATTGCCGGTATAATGAGAATGCTCGACGAGGAGGCAATGGAAGAGTCCCTGGAAGAAGAGATGGAGGAAGAGCCTGAGGCAGAGTATGACGACCACCACTGCAAAGGCTGACGGCAGCTAAGGCAAAGGCAACAGAGCTGGTAAAACAGAAAACCACGGAGAATAAACCAACGCAGCAGGTGGCTAAACCTGTTCACACTCACAGCTGGCAGCCTGTATATGCAAGCAAAACAGTTACAGACTATAAGCAGGTGTGCATAACAAGATGTTCAGCCTGCGGAGCTGACATAACAGGCCATGCAAGCGAACATAGAAAACAGGAAGCTCTGGCAGGTAACAATGCCGGAAGCTACGAGACATATGAAACAGTTGCATGTGGCTCACATACTGAGCGGTATGTCACAGGCTACAGGTGCAGCTGCGGTGCAACGAAATAAGGAGGTTAGAGATGTTTAAGAAGAAAGAGACCCTGAACGTAACTCAAGAAGAGAAAGCAGTGATAATAAACGTGTTGATTGACTACAGAAACATGCTTATCAGAGAAGGAAAGTATTCGGACGCAGTGGATGATGTTATTCTGAAACTGGCTAAATAACTATAGCAAAATAAAAACTAAAATGCTTGAGGAAATACAGACAGTTGATGGGTGTATTATATATTCTTGTTATATAAAAAAGAATGCAAAATTCAATCAAATTGTTAAAGAGTCAGTATATATTACGTTGTTATCAAAAATCCTCTCAAACATAGAAAGCGAAATAGATGTTGTCTTTGACAGATTTGGTAAAAGCGATTTTGAAACTCGTATTATTGAAAGTACAAAGTTGAATAAAAACATATTAAGCATCAAACCGAAAGATTCACAATTAGTATCAGGCTTGCAATTTGCTGATAATATTTGCAGCGTTATACGATTAAATAAGTCAAGCGAAGACAAATTTGATTATTATAATTTTATTGAAAATATGGTTATAGAAGTTTGACGAATAGAAAATGATATGTTAATATAATGGCGAGATAAGTGTGGCCTCCCGGCGGTCTGTAGCGGGGTGTACGGTAAACGTAAGACCATGCTTTTTTCTTGTCCTTTTTCACAACAATACATAGTTATAACTCGAAGTCGTACAACACGTGCGGCTTCTTTTATTGTGTGAGAAAGGAGACTTAAAGTAATGATTTTCAGCAACACAACCAACAACTGGGCGAAGATGAAGGAGATCGTCAACGACTGTAAGTCAGATGCTATAGTTCCGGAAGTTCCCGCAGGCTTCAAGGTATTCTATATCAAGAACAGCGGCTACCAGAACATCATCGGCGGCATTCTGGAGAACGGATACGCCAAGATAAAAAAGACATCAGCCAACACTGACATCACAAACGGCAACGACTGCTACTCTCTGGGCGGTGCCCAGTTTGGCCTTTACAAGGACGGCAGCAAGGTGGCTACCATCACTACAAAGGCTGACGGCACGAGCAATACCGTTGAGGTGAGCGCCGGAACCTACACCCTTAAGGAAGATGTCTGCCATAAGGGTTATGCAAAGGCAGCAGTTGACAGCGGTGAGCCTACAAGACAGTGGGTGCTTAAGACAGATGAAGACGGCTTTTGCGACCTGGATTTTGTAAAGGTAAAGGACTCCAGTATGGCAAGACTTGCAGGCGTTCCATTCAAGATTACTTCCAAGACAACCGGCGAAAGCCACATCATCGTCACCGATGTTAACGGCTATGTCAACACATCCAGCAGCTGGAACCTGCATACCAATAACACCAACAGAGGCCAGTCTGATGAGGACGGCATCTGGTTTGAGATGGACAGAGAGGGCAACAAAACCACTAAGGTGGACAATGCTCTCGGTGCACTTCCTTATGATCTGTACGTGCTGGATGAGATGCCATGCGAGGCAAACAAGGGCTGCAGACTTCTTGAAGGAATCGAGATCGCTATAACAAGAGACTCAGTCACAGTTAAGCTGGGAACTCTCACAGACGATGCTATCAAGATCGAAACCACTGCCAAAGACAGCGAGACCGGCGGTCATTTTGCAAAAGCAGACGAGAAGGTTACTATCGTCGACACTGTAAAGTACACAGGTCTTTACAAGAACAAAGAGTATGTCATGAAGGGAACTCTCATGGATAAGGAAACAGGAAAGCCGCTTCTTGACAAGGAAGGCAAGGAGATCACAGCAGAGCAGAAGTTCACTGCAAAGTCAGATAACGGCACAGTAGAAATGAGCTTCACATTCGATGCATCTCTCATGCAGGGAAAAACAACTGTAGTTTTCGAATCAGTTTTCTATAACGATCTGGAAGTTGCAGTTCACGCGGATATCGAAGACGAAGACCAGACAGTAACCTTTGGGCAGCCACCGGCAGAGCACAGTCCGAAGACCGGAGACAACCTTCCGATGATTCCGATTGTTGCACTTCTCATAGCATCAGCAGCAGGAATCACTGCAGCACTGATCAGAAGAAAGCACAAAGCAGGATCAGACGACTCCGACGAGTAGTCATAAGGCATGCAAAAGCATGCCGGTACATAAACCGGGAACCGTAACAGGTTCCTTTTTTTATTGTCAGGAAAGGAGTCGATAATGGCAGACACAACAGTAAGATTCAAGCCTGAAATGGCTGAAAAGTTTGGAGTTAATGCTGCGATAGTTGCACAGCTGATCTGGGAAAAGATATCGGAAGAGGGCGGAGGAAGGCATGTGCATATCAAAGGATACAAATTATGGTTCAGATGTTCACAGCTTCTGATGAGCGGATACCTGGGATGCATGAGCAAAGATCAGGTCAGAAGAGCAGTCAGGATTCTTGTAGAAAACAGTATTCTCAAGAAGGACTGTCTTAACGAAGACAGATTTGATCATACCAACTGGTATTCATTTACGCCTTATGGTGAGCAGCTGATGAAACGCGAAACTACGAAAGAAGAGGGAGAAATATTATGTTAGACAAAACAGTAGTAAGAGTAATGAACAGGCTTTTCGAGAAAGGCTACACAACGGAAAAGGACATCTCAGCACTTGATCTGAGAGACCAGCTTGAACTAAGCTTACAGCACAGAACGAAGTTAAGGTAATTGTTGAACTGAAAGATGCTGTAAAGCAGGGCAAGGTCATTTCATATTTGAGCGGAGAACTGAACAAACCAGAAGTTATAGATAAAGAAGAGAGGACGGAGATGAGCAGGTAATGTCGCAGTTGTCTATTGGTTTGAGTTTGTAGTATAATCGGAGTGAGGAGGATTCGAAATGACGGAATTAAACACAATTACAAATGAAGTTGTGAATTCTGCCAGAGATCTCTTTAAGGATCAGCTGTGGCGAATTATGTTATATGGGTCATATGCACGCGGTGATTTTAACGAAGAATCAGACGTGGACATTATGATTCTGTTAGATTGCGACGAGTCCGACATAAGAAAGTTTAGGAAGCAGACCAGTAGAATGGCAAGCAGGATAGGGTTAGATAATGATGTTGAGGTATCTCTTCTTGTGCGGGATAGAGACAGCTTCGAGCAGAGGAGAAACATTTTGCCGTTTTACAGGAATGTTAATGACGAGGGAGTGATTCTGTATGGATAACAATCTTGTTGAACTTTCAAAATATCGTATGGAGCAGGCGAAGCAATGTCTTCGATCAGCAAAGCTGTTAGCGGACAGTGGGGATTTCAGAGGATCTGCCAACAGATCATACTATGCTATATTCCAGGCGATGCGTAGTGTGTTGGCATTGGAGCAAAAGGATTTTTCAAAGCATTCAGGAGTATCTGCATATTTCCGTAAGGCATATATTAAAACGAATATATTTGACCCGGAGTTGTCGGATATCATCAGCGAGGCGTTTGAAGTTAGAAATGACAGTGATTATGATGACTTTTATGTTATTTCTGTAGGAGAGGTGCAGGATCAAATTTCAAATGCGGAAAAATTTATAACCGATATTGGTGTATTCTTAGAACAACAATATGAAAAATAATTAGTATCAGCAAAGGGCTGCAGAAATGCAGCTCTTTTTGTATGCAGATAAAAAGCGAGGTGATTAAATAGTGTATGCTCATTAACCGAGCATTTATCATAAAAAAGTTACCACCAAA
>CAMCOJ010000224.1 GCA_945876405.1 uncultured Ruminococcus sp. | reverse complement strand
GACTTATGATATGTATGAAATGATTTGCAGATATGGAAAGGATGAGTTTTTTGAAGGCCCTGTATCTGTTGAAATGTTTTATCGATTATACGCATTGTGCATTTTTCCAATGTCTTTTAATTATAAACCAAACCAAAAAGTCGGAGATTATTCGATTCATATTGATATAATATCGAAAGGAAAAACATCTGAAGAGGAATGTTGGTTTAACTATTTGTATCGTATAAAAGAAATAGACTCTGAATTAAAAAAGTGTTTTTATTCCAAATAAAAAAGTGAACCTGATAACAGTTTAACCGCTGTTTATCAGGTTCTTTTTTTTGCGGTACTGCTTTTCTGAAAAAATAAAAATTCACAGTAGTATAATAAATACATAAGGTAAAGCAAAGACGACAGATATGGAGGACGATCAAGATGAATGATCCTAAGATTTACTGCACAGGAAACGGCAACAAACAGTTAAACTTCTATGTAAAGCAGGGAGGCGAGAGCCACTTCCTCTTTACTCAGCGCTTCAACAGCACTGCATACGACTTCTACAAGAACGGCGTTAGCCTTGACAAGGCTATGTCATTCAAGTATAGCAAGAAGCTCAACTGTAGTATAATGACTAAGGTTTCTGAGAAGATTACCCGTTACCTCAAATACATCGAGAAGGAGTATGACATGATCATACTTGAAAAGACCAGACGCATTCGTCAGGAACAGTTAAGATATGCTGCCTGACAGCGGGCAGCGTATAAGGTACTGTTTTTCTGAAAAATTCAGTTATCAGAGCTGATATAATAAGTACATAAGGTCAGACACACACTTTAAGGAGGTGAGGCTGATGGATGTTGAGATTGAAATCGACGTTCCGATTACCAGCTACTGAGTGACAGGCAGTAACCAGGAAAGGGAGTGATCGCCGGTTAATCAAACAAACAGCTGTGAAGCATCTTCGATGCTTTCACGGTTTTTAGAAAGATACGTTTCGGTTATTTTTGAAAGGATGATGTAGAATGGTAGGTATTATAACAGCAGTAGCAACAGCAGCGGCAGCGATTTCATCAGGAATGGCGACAGCCACAATTCCAGTGGTAGGAGGCCTGGTGGCAACAGGTGCAAATGCCGTAGGAAGTGCTGTTGGTGCAGGGGTAGCAAATGCAGGCGGCTCAGCAGCGATGAGTACAATTGCAGGTGGCGTGTCAACTACAGCGGTAAACGGGGCAGCAATTGGTGCTTATTCAAGCATGAGAGACTGATAGGAGGTGATGGTCATGGGCGCAAGAAAAACAAGAAGCGACTGCACAGTCGGTACCTTTGAGAAGAAGCACGGCCTGCCGCCAGGCGCTCTGAGAAACAGGGACGGGAGGGATACCAGAAGTGACAAGAGAATCGGTACTATCAGAAAGGAGGCGGAAAAGGGAAAAAAGTAAGCTGAACAGAAATGTGTTCCTGGAAACAAGGGAGGTGATATAGGTGTCAGGTTATCCTGAAATGTCTTCAGAAATCCAGAGCTTATCTTCAGAAATGAAGCTGATGATTACGCTTTTAAACATGCATTACTGGCTTAAGTGCCGCAGGTGATGTAGTTTGAAGTCTCTCTTAAGTAGCTGATGTTTTCATCATATATTTAAGAGTGGTTTCAATCATGATAGGGTACTGCTTTTCTGAAAAGCAGGTAATGCTTATCTGTTATTATTATATACAGAGCTTGGCTCTGAATGGTAGTGAATGGCTTGAATTTGGTATAGCTGCTATATAGTTTTGCAGCGCTTGAAAGGATGATTACCATGAAGAAAATTATTTACGTTTTTAAAAAGGGAAATATCAGCAGAAAGGAAAAGCTGGAATCAGGCCTCCTTTCAATGATCAAAACCGGACGTATTACTCAGGTTACATCTGAAGAGATGCAGATGGTTAGTGTAGAGGGTAAGATTTGTTTTCTGGTTCAGGGTGACGATATTATCGGTATGGCCTTTGACTACAATGATGCCTGCAGAGGCTTCAGAATCATGGCACATCAGCAGTATGCTGACGGTGTTAATAACAAATATCCAATTGAGGTTGTATCATGCAATGATGTATTGCTTGGGCTGCCGGATGGTTGGGTATATTCACTGAGATACATTGATATGTATTGACGTGAAAAAAGTAATGCGGTACTGCTTTTCTGAAAAAGCAGCATTAAAACAGTAGTAAAATATAAGCATAGGAAACACAGTATGTATCGAAAACACCTCGTTTTTGAAAGGATGGGATTAGTATGATGAATAAACAGAAAGACATGATCAAGGTGAACATGCACCTTGTAGAAGCTTGTAACTACTCATGCAAGTACTGCTTTGCAAAATTTGATGATCACAAGGTACTGAACAAGGACGACTGGATGAACATTATTGATAACTGCGTAAACAGTGGCAGAGTTTACGAAATCAATTTTGCCGGTGGTGAACCAATGCTCGTACCTTATCTCCATGAGCTTGCTGAATATGTAAACAGCAAGGGTATTAGATGTAGCCTGATAACCAATGGTTCACTCATGACAGATGAATGGATAAGAAAATATGCTGGACTTTTCAGAACTATCGGAATGTCTGTTGACAGCTTTGATGCTGAAACAGCAAGGATGGTTGGAAGATGTGACAGATTTGGTAATGTTCAGTCTGCAGAGAGAACAGCAGAAATTATTCGAAATGTGAAGGCGTTGTATCCAGCTGTTAAGATTAAGCTTAACACTGTTGTGAATGCACTTAATGTGAGTGAAAACCTTGCAGAGTTCATTGTAGCAGAGAAGCTTCCTGTCGACAGATGGAAGTTTCTTAAGATGTGCTATTTTAATGACGGTTGTCATAACAATGCCTCACTTGCTGTCACTGATAATCAGTACAGAGAATTTGTGTGCAGTAATCTCAGAGAATTTGGTGTATATGATGTATCTGATAATCAGGTGCTTTATAATACAGCTTCAGGAACTGAGGTAGTTGCTGAGAGTAAAATTAAGGGCGGATACTATATGATTGATGCTGGTGGACGTTTAGTGGATGACACCACAAACGACAGCTACCGGTCAGTAATTGACTGCCGTACTCAGTCCTTTGAGGATGGTATAAGAAAGCTTACACTATATACTGACGTTTACGATTCAAGGTATAAGACTGCCTGAGATACCAGGAGGAGATTATTATGAAGGAATATATTAATCCTAACGGAAACAGCTTTAAGTACAACGAGGATGATATCTGTTCTGTGCTTGACAGAAAAAGTGGAAATGTTGTCAGCTTTACAGCTGATGAAATAATGAGTTTTATCGTCAAAACAGGACTCTGGGACGGATATCATACGCCGTTTAACATTTTTAATCTGAAATACTGGATTCAGTTTCTTAAGATGAGTGAGCGCTGCTACGACGGTGACAATCGTATTATCAGGGTAAAAGATGATGAAGGTAAATATTGTTCAGATTTTGATATCGCACTGAAAATCAGAAAATTGATTGATGGAGGTTATTACAGATGAGAGAAATATATTTTTTTAGAGACAAAGCTCATAAAAACAAATCAAACGGAAAGGTGAAGAAGGTCCTGAATAAACGCGAAGGCTTAAGTGCGGATTACGTAAGTGATGATAAACCTGAAGCATTTTACATACTTGAAGGATCAGAAGTCGTTGGAATTGCACTTGGACTTGAAATTGCTGAAAAAGGGAAAGAATACATACTGCGCGTATTTAATGAGAAAGGGAAGGATTGTGTATTAAGTGTCGCAAAGGATGGCTGGATGAGTAATGATCATGATTCAGAAGCTGATAAAGTTAAAGAGGGACGAATAATTTCTGAGAAATACAAAACTACTGAAGAGAGTACAGATGTTATGATAAAGGTGGCATATTCTGAGAAAAATAAAAGTGCTGAAGGTACTATTGAATGTACGGTTAAAATCGTATACATCTAATACGGATAATGTAATCAGAGGAAAACCAGGTAAGTAAAGGAAAATACATAATCATGAAAGGAAGAAGCATCATGGTAGTAACCAGAATCAAGTCAAATAATTACGAGATAGTATCTTGTTAATAAATATTGCAAGAGATTGTGCTCCTTTAATGGAGGAGTTCGATATGGATAGGTATAAATGGTACTGCTTTTCTGAAAACACTGAAAAACAGATTTGATATAATTAGAGTATAGTAAGCGTGACGATTTTCGTCACATAACCGTAAAAACACATGTTCTTAAGGAGGACACGCATATGAATAACTTTAATTTTTCTAATTTCGGCATTGCTTCATCAAATGATTACACTTCTGGCTTTTCAGGCTTTGCACCTACACCACAGAGCAATCTGTTTGGCTACTATCAGTCATCAGGTTGCAATGGAATTTCGCCGTACCAGATGGCAAATTATGCAGGTAATATGCCGCAGATCTACCCAACATCTACCAGCATGAGTAATTTCATAAATGATGTTGCTCAGAGAAATGCGGCTTATGTT
>CAMCOJ010000223.1 GCA_945876405.1 uncultured Ruminococcus sp. | reverse complement strand
CCATTAGCTCAGCTGGTAGAGCACCTGACTCTTAATCAGGGTGTCCAGGGTTCGAACCCCTGATGGTGTACCAATTTCGAGACCTTGCAGATGATTCTGCAAGGTTTTTTCTTTATCCTTGCGGATATTGGAATTTCAACCGTTTCAAGGATTGTGAATACTGTCTGAAATGAATAGATTCGAGTGTAAAAGGCACGTGTGTGAGTGCTTACACTTTCTCAAAAATGCTTACACTTTTTGCTTTTTGCTTACACTATTTTTGATTTGCTTACATTTTAGAAAAAATTTTTTAAAAAATTATGCCAGAGCACGTTCCATCTGTTCGATTCGTTCATCTTCCGTGCTTCTGTCAAAGCAATAATTATTGTAAGTGGTTCTTTCATCGGCATGTCCTGCCATCTCACGAATAGTATTGATATTCATGTTGGCATCGATCATAGATGAAATCACCGTCTTACGTGATTTGTGGGAACTTTTCACCTCTATACCCATTTTATTGCAGTACTTCCTGTAAAGGTCCGAAACAGCATAATACGATACAGGCTCATCAGTTATCGAAAAAATGTATCCATCTGTGCTTACGCCAAGTTCTTCCTGACGTTTCCTGGCACTTTCAATAATACGAAGAGCCTCGGAAGTCAAGATGACCTCCCTATCGCCATACGTTCCTTTTGTATGTTCCACGATTTCCTTCGCATCCCTTCTCCACATACGCTGTACGTGCAGATATCTGCCGTTCACATCTTCATAACGAAGTGCCACCAGTTCACCGATTCTGACACCGGTCTCAAACTGGAACAGCACCGCCAGCGGAGAAAGCTGATGAACCTTGACACGGTTTTCAAAATCGTCCCACGCCATTCTTTTGAGCTGCGCTTCCTCGCTTCTAGTATAAATCTGTGTTTCACTGGCTTTTTTTCGCTCATGACGAAACATACGCTTGCCATCAATCTTGACTGCCTTGAACGGGTTCTTTTCAATAACCTCCAGATCCACTGCATAGTCCAGCGCCTGATTCATTATCACGGTACAGTTGTAGTATTGTTTTTTGCTCATGTTGTTATTCTTTATGAGCCTGTGAGCCCATTCGTCCAGCATCAACTTAGTGAGCTTCGTAACAGGAACCTTAACAATATCTGTATTTTCGTAATGCTTTTTCCACTCGTTTCCGATACGGGTAATGTATGTCGGAGCATCTGTGTGAAGTGATTTCAATTCAAGCCACCTTGGATACAGTGTTTCAAGGGTCATTTCATTTTGCGGCTTGCTTTCATCGATTCCGCAATAATGGTTGTAGAGTGCTTCATGAAGCTTTTCTTCAGAGGATTTTGCTATCTGCCGTCTGTTTTTAGGATATTTTTCATCATAGACATATGTTGTCCAGCGGCCGTTCTTCCCTTGCTTGATAGAGTATGGGTGTCCCAGCAAAATCTTCTGCATTTTCTGTTTTTTCATGTCTTTTTCCACATTGCCTAAGTCAATGATACCGTTTTCAACAAGGTATTGCAATACTTCATTTGAATTGTAATTATTCACCGGGACACCTCCTTTCCTCGTTAATTCTGATGCTGTAGCTTACTGCTATCTGCAGCGTTCACGTTCTCTTTTCTTTATTTCTGATTTGATAATTTCCTGCTGCAGAGGCTTCATCTGCTGTTCCTTTGATATTTCTTCTCTGATTTTCGGATTGTCTTCCAGAATATGCTCCGCTGTCTTAAGTTCTTTTCGCAGTGCAGCGAGCTTTGCCGTGCATTCATCCCGCTGGGATTTCAGCTGTGATTCTGTTTCAGGATCGTTGCATCGCCTGAGCCTGTTGTATATTCTGTTTCTGTCTGCCTTGATACTTTCCATCACAGAATAGGTCCGTGATATGAAGCTTGTCACATCATCAAGATTCTTGAAACCGTACTTACTTATGAGTCTTATCTGCTGACTTGTTCTGTCAAGGCGTCTCCACGCTTCTCTCATTTCCGGCGAAAGCGGCTTTCGTTTTGTTCCTCTCGGCAGATATCCCAGCAGATAACAGTAGTGATAATACAGCCCTCTCAGACCGCCTATCTTGCGAGTCGCTCTCTGCCTTACCTTTATCCTTAAAGCAGGTGCGCTGTGATTTTTTGCCAGCCTGCTGCAGTAATTCCTGAATGGAGAGCCGATGCCATACCGATAGTTCATATCGAGCCTTCTGTTGATTTCAGGAAGATCATATTTTTCTCCCAGGCGGTAAAGCCTCACCGCTTTCTTCGAGCCGATCAGTTTAATGGTCGCATACTTTCTCGACGGATTATAATTGAACTCATAGCCGAGACTTCTGAGAACCTTTTCAAACTGTTCCGGTGTTCTAGCTGAATTCATCGCTTTGTCGAGAGCATCACGCATCAGATTGTATTTCGTCGGTTCGCCGTTTTTTTCGGCAAAGTAAATGCTTCTCGGGGTCTGCCCTCTTGGCTTTTCTATTACAGAAAGTCCATACTCTCTGCATAATCTATCGGAAGCATCTCTCATATCATAGTAGGCTTTCTTGTTATCATTGAACTTCTTCCCATCGACATAAGATACAGAATTTATTAGCAGATGATTGTGAAGATGGTCTTTGTCAAGGTGGGTTGCGACAAGCACCTGATAACGTTCTCCCCACAGCTGACGTGCAAGCTTCAGTCCGATTTCATGGCATTGCTGCGGCGTCACTTCACCGGGACGAAAGCTCTGATAACCGTGATAAGCAACATTGCCGTGCATTTTGCCGAAGTGCTTTTTTACATGAACCATCTGTTCATACGCCTTGTCTGCATCGCAGTTGATACCGCTGACGAAATAAAAATTCTCGGTCTTCTCTTTGTTTCCTGCATAGTGAAGCGTGTTCCTCAGGTCGCTGTATTCCGTCTTCTCCGGATTGCCTGCATAGTCAACCAGCCGCTTGAGGCTGTCATGAACCGGCCATATTTTAGTCGTTGCCATTTCTTTCACCTTCTCTTTCTGCAAAGAGGTACGCTGTTAGTTTCCCTATTGTTCT
Organism: uncultured Ruminococcus sp.; assembly: GCA_945876405.1. GTDB lineage: Bacteria > Bacillota > Clostridia > Oscillospirales > Ruminococcaceae > HUN007. The sequence goes on along the minus strand of CAMCOJ010000223.1, from coordinate 1,491 downwards.
GTTTAAATTTTCTGCGTTGTAATCATCCTGCAGCTTCTGAAGCTCCCATAAAACTTCGTACAGTTCCTGCCCTGGAAGCTGCTGCGGGGTGTATCCTTCTGCAAGCTGGCGAATATATTCAGACACACTCAGTCTGCATTTTTTCGCAAAACGAACGATGCGTTTTTTCTCCTGGGGTGTGACTCTGATGTTGATGCCTACAGTTCTTTTTCTGTTTGTCATATGCCTTTCCTTTCATCATCCTGGGGTTCCAGGGGCGATTGCCCCTTGCGGTATATTTACCGTGGCGGGTGGTGCCGGCAACACATAGCCTATGCTCGCTACATTACAGGACAAAGGATTCTCATGTATTGCCGTACTTACTCCTTGTGACAGCTATGACAGCTGTGACGGATACCTATCATATACTTGGACTTCTGTCATTTCTGTCATGTCCGTCATTTACCTTCAGCGTTATCAGTCTGTCCTGTGCCGTTCTTCTGGTGCTGTACTCAATGTTTTCCGGGTGCAGAACTTCATAATAGAAACGGCTCAGCATTCGTGTGAGTATGATGGGTGATGTTTCTGTGTCACCCAGAACCGTAAGGAGCTGCGAAGCGGTGCCTGTCCATTCACCTCTCTTATGAATAAAATTTGCAATCTTATACAACAGCGGCGGTATCGATTCTTCATGCAGCTCCGACTGACCCTTGTGTTCGATAAGCTCCCACGTTCTATTTGTGAATCTGATATTAAGCTGCTGATGTTCGATATCACGGCCTCCTGCAGTTAGGAGAGCTGTTTCATCGGAGCGTGATGACTTGGTAATGACATAGGCTGAATCAACTGCTCCGGTCAGTCCTGTCGTTCCGGAAATCTGATTGAACGGGTCCTTGCTGTCCGGATTTTTTCTCAGGTGGTGAACAACTATTATTGCTATCCCATACCTGTCTGCAATTTTCTTGAGTGCAGTGATATCATCATAGTCTGCCGCATATAACAGAGAGTTGCTTTTCTCAGTGTTTCTTACCTTCTGGAGAGTATCAATGATGATAAGTCCCGTCTCTGGATGCTTCTTTATATGATCGTGAAGCTGACGCTGAAGCCCGCTGCCAATCTGCTGACTTGTGTTGGCAAAATAGAGATTGTCAGGTGCTCTTTCTGACAACGCATAAAGTCTTTCCTGAATTCTGTGAAACGGATCTTCCAACGAAAGATACAGTACGTCACACTTTCTTGTCTGCAGGTTCCAGACAGGCAGTCCCTGCGACACCTGCAGCCCTAGCCACAGCATAAGCCAGCTTTTGCCTATCTTGGGAGCACCGCATAATATGCTTATCCCTTCTGGAATAAGTCCATCTACTATAAAATGTGTTTTCTTCATCGGGACAGAGAGCAGTGTGTCTGCGTCGATGATTTTTAATTCTTCTTTGCTCATTTTTCTCTTTCCTTTCTGAAATTGATTCTGTCTCTTATACACATCTGACGCTGCCGACGATACTCCTTGTGTAG
>CAMCOJ010000222.1 GCA_945876405.1 uncultured Ruminococcus sp. | reverse complement strand
CGTCAGATGTGTATAAGAGACAGCTCCTGAAGGACAGGCTGCATTTAAACATTTTATTTCTGTACTGTAATACACAAAATAACAAATGCCATATCCGAAACCATCCGGATATGGCATTTGTTATTTTATTGGCTTTCTGCTGATATTTTTCAGTAAACTGTCTGTTTTGCTTAACTCTTCGCTGCTGTGCGTGTTTTCACCGTATCTAAGAGAACAGTAAATCTCTGTACACTCTGAAAACGCGGGATCTTTTACATTGTCAGATATTTCATACGGCGTATCCGACTCTGCAATTGTTTTATCTTTCATTCTGAGATATTCGGCAGCAAGCCCGTAACCGTACCGGAATTTTTTCTCTCCCCCGGGTTCAGATGAATATTTCCGGTATTTTTTTCTCCATCTCCTGAATTCAGAACTGGTTTTTTCGGTTCTCAGCTCATTTGAAATATCTTCATAAACATCGGTAAATCCAGCACATTCCTCTGCCCTGTTAAATTTATCCCTGCGTGAAAAGAGACTTCTGAAAAATGCGGAAATTTCGATGGAGGCTCTGTAAAATATACCTGTCCTGTATGCATAGACAAACAGACATAATGCAATCGCTGCAGTGAAAAAGTAAAACAGAATTTGCATTATACCGGATAAACCCACATTTGCCGGATCTCCTTTAAATACCTGTTCCTCAGCTTCCTTTATAACCTCCTCATGCTGAACCGGCGGCTCTTCCCTGTTCTTAAAAATAAAGATCAGAAGATCAGCTATAATCTGAATCACAGCACGAATTAATTTTTCAGCTGCTTTGTAAAATAAAATCACAGCAGAAGTAACTAAACACAGAGCAGCAGCAAGTTTTCTGTTTTGCTTCCATATCACTGACGGAAAATATTTTGAAGAATAATGTCTCGACGCCATCATATTGTTTATATTTGCACTGTTTCTGAGAAAAATCCAGCTCAGTATCTCTGCAATATACGGAAAAACAAAAACAGGAAACGACAGATCAGGTGTTATAAATATCCCTGCTGCTACAGATATAAACAAATACAGCAGAAATGAAATTACTGAATGAAAATCACTTAAAGTATACTGAACCTCCCTGTCATAAGCCCTCATTCCCATATACAGCATTACAGAAATATAAAATGAAAAAACAAAGTTTTGTATTCCTGAAATACAGAGAACAAGATTCACTGCAGCAACAGTAACCGCAGTTTCGATATAAAACATTATTTTCGTATCTGTTTTTGCCGTCCTGCAAAAAACAGCTCTTGCAAAGCTCCCGAAAAATACAGCTGAAGCAGAAACAGCTGCACAGATTAATGTTATAACCGGACCTCTGCTGAGATACGGAGAAAAAATACCCGAAACCATAAGAACCGGAAGATAAAGCAAAGAAATCCAGAAAAGGGCTAATATCCTCACACTGCTTCACCTCCGTCCGGCACTACAAAAAACACTTCACTTCGTTCATTTTTTATTATCTCAAAAATTTCTGACCTGAATGCAGAAACAACTATGATGCGTGAGTTGTATATTTCCGGAATAGTGCATGAAAGCATCTGGTCAAAAGGTATGCTTATCCTGTAGTCTATTGCCGCCATTTCCCTGAAAAGACTGAATTTATCTTCAGAAACTACATCAAGTACCGTTCCAGGTTCACCGTTATTGCATAAAAGTCTGACTGCTATCCCCAGGTCGCTGCATTTGTTTATTATTGCAGCACAGACGCGGATGCATTTTTCTGTCCTGTCTGTGTACACAGCCATATCTCTGTCAGCAGGTGAAGTCTGAATATTCAGAAAAACCGTTGCACTCATATCAGAAGTGTAATCATTTTTACTGACCATCAGCTTCTGCTCTCTGGCGGAAGCATACCAGTTTATATTTCTGATTCCATCACAGGGAGTATAATCACGAACTCCGTTTATGAAAAAAGGATCCGAAATAAGCTTCGGTACTGAAAAGAAATCACCTGAAACCTCACTCTGATCCACTGTAAAACAATTTTCATCCGCTGGCAGTGGTAAAACTTTAACTCTTATATTTTCAAAACAGGATATATCCTCAAAAAAGGATTTTTTTACATAACCAAGAATATCAGAAGCAGTGATAACCACACGGCTTATTTCATATATTCCACGGCGACTGCACTTTATTTTCCATGTCCTGCTTATTTTACTGAATCCGGAAAGGGAGAAAAAGCTTGTAACAAGTCTTGTCTTATCCGTTACAGTTGACTGAAGCTCAGAAAACTCCAGAAACTCCGATGTCGTAAGTTCAGATTTAAGCCATGGAACAGGCAGAAATTTGTTGTTTGTAACCGTTTCTGTAAATTCTATTTCCTCACCTTCAAAAACTTCAGTCTTATTGAAACTGCACTTGTAATAAAAATTTTTCAGCAGCAATCTCCTGTAGACAGCAGTTACCACTGAAAAAACAATGAATATCATAAAACATACAGCAAAAAACTTCATGGATCACACCTGCTCAGAAGGTACAGCAATACCTGAGACGATTCGTTTTATTATGCCGCATGCCGCTTCACTTTTGTTTGCAGCAAGTTTATTGGGAATTATCCTGTGCGAAAGCACAGGAACGGCAACATCCTTTATATCATCAGGAATTACATAATCTCTGCCACTAACTGCAGCCTTTCCTTTTGAAGCAAGCAGAAGAGCGAGAGTTCCTCGTGGACTTACTCCGACCTTCACATCCATATCGTTTCTGGTTGCTTCTGTTATTCTTACTATGTAATCAATAAGGTCATCGCATACTTTTATGTTTCTTACTTCATCCTGAGCTGAGATTATTTCTTCTCTGGACACAACACTGTGCAATTCAGAAACGGGACTTGACACTCCGTGATTTTTAAGCATGTCAACTTCACTTTCAAAAGAAGGATATCCTACTGACAGCTTCATAAAAAACCTGTCGAGCTGTGCTTCCGGAAGAGGAAATGTACCCTGTGTTTCGACCGGATTCTGTGTTGCGATTACCATAAAAGGTCTGTCAAGTTTATACGTGACGCCGCCTTCACTTATCTGTCTTTCCTCCATACATTCAAGAAGACTTGACTGCGTTCGCGGTGTGGCTCGGTTGATTTCATCAGCAAGAAGAATATTGGTAAAAGCAGAACCTTTACGGAAAACAAAGTCCCCTTCCTTCTGGTTAAAAAAATTAAGTCCGGTTATCTCAGTTGGCAGCAAATCCGGAGTAAACTGAATCCTCCTGAAGTCAGCATCTGAGGACAGTGCAAGTGATTTTGCGAGAGTAGTCTTTCCGGTCCCCGGCATATCCTCAAGAAGAATATGTCCTCCGCATATCAAAGAGATAATCATCTTTTCGATTATTTCATCCTTTCCTGAAATAACCGTTTTGATATTTTGTGTTAGTTTTGTGCATATTTTTTCTGTATTCATGCAGTTGTCTCCTGTTTTTCTATATATCTGTATATCTGTTCAGAGGATCGATATCATCGTATATTACTCTTACTCTGTGCTGCGTACTGTTTATATCTTCATGAAAATGCCCGCAGAACCAGTAACGGAAATCTGTTCTCCGGTATATTTCGTTCAGAAATGTCCCGGTCGGCTCAGGTGAATAGTAGCATTTGCATATGGGATACTGAAAATCTGCAGGAAGAGTATGAGTGATTATAAAGTCCACCTTGTAATTGTGACTTTCAAGAACTGACATACCATAGTGCATCTCATTTCTGTCAGGAATTTCTGATTCCCACCAGCTGATATCCGGTATTCTTGTAAGTTTATCGTGAGATTTAGCTCCGCCCATGGTCCAGAAGGTATAACCGTCTATATCATAATATTCGCCGCGTCTCAGATGTATGACATTTGAGGCGAGAGGATGGTAATTTACAAGTCCTCCATGCCAGAAGGCAACAGGCTGGTTATACCAGAACTTATGGTTATCGTGATTCCCGTCAACCCAGAGAATAGTATACGGCCTGTTTGCCATCCAGTTCATCCAGTACTCGTATGTTCGCCTGGAAATCAGTGCGTTTTCATCTGTAGTGTACTCGAAAGAATAATCCGACGGCAAAAAAGGAAAGCCAAAATCGCCGCAAATTATCAGATAATCGCTGCGGGTTAATTTTTCTGATTCATTCCAGTTTTCAGGAAGTATTTTTGCAATATCAATACTTCCGTGTATATCTCCGGTAATATATATCATAATGTTTCACTCTTTTCTTCTACTTACATATATCATCACTAAAACAGGTTATCTGATTTCTTCCTTTTTCTTTTGATAAATACAGCATTCGGTCTGCAGTTTCATACAACCTGTTAAAAGTAGAGATATAAGAAGACGAAATAGCAGCCCCCATCGACACGCCTGAAAAATTTTCAATCGACGACCCCATGGCTACACTTAGCTCATTAAAAATACGTTCTGCGCGAATATATAACTTACTGTCCGGTATATCCCTGCTGAAAAACATAGCAAGTGCAAATTCATCTCCACCCATTCTGCAGGCAAGATCCCCTTCTCTTACCAGTGAAGACAGGGTTCTTCCCGCT
>CAMCOJ010000221.1 GCA_945876405.1 uncultured Ruminococcus sp. | reverse complement strand
AGATTTCTGCCTGTCTCGTGGGCTCGGAGATGTGTATAAGAGACAGACTAAGACCTCTTGACTCAGAATATTTTTCAATATTGATGTCAGTGTTATAATGAGTTTGGAAATAATACATTGCTAAAGAAACTTCTCTCTCACTGGTGCTGCTGAATTTTGTTGCACTCATGATAGATCTGCTAATCAGGATAAAAATATTTCTAAGCTGCAATGAAATCAGTTCCTCATACTGTGGTCTGCAAAGTTGCAATTCCTGAATCATTTGATTAAAAAGCAACTGATAATCAGGAGAAGTTCCAATATAAAGTACATTACCAGGAAGTTCAACATGATATTTTTTTAAAATGGAATCTACATCGCTGCCAGTAAAATGCACCCAATAGACATCAGTTTGATCTTCTCGGTAATAAACATATTCCTGTGGCTGATCCGGTAAATATATAATGATATTTCCTGCGGAAACCGTTTTTTCTTCTCCATTGATGAAAAAATGTCCTTTTCCGGATGCAATATATAAAAGCTGATAGTCTCTTCTGCCCTTCGGACGATGTGTTACAACTTCAGAACGTTTTTTTATACGATAATTTCCACAGCACGTTACAATAAGTGGCCTGGAATCATCTACAACAGCAGACATAGAGTTATTTAAATATGCAACATTCATAAACATGAAAAACACCCTCCCTGACTTTATGATATCAGTATAACATATCCGATTGCTTATTACAAACGAAACCCTAAACTTTGTGCATATATTTTATAACTTTGTGTATTTTTTCAGCAGTTTTATATGGTATAATATAATCAAGATATGAGAAAAAAATAATTGGTAAAGACTTATTTCATTGCATTTCTATGCTCAATCCAGTAAAGATTCCCGGCACTCAAAACAACAATCTTTTATTCTGAAAACAATTTAATTTTGTTTATACAGAATGACAAAACAGTCCATATAAAACAAATATTGAACTGAAAACAAAGCCTTAAATACTCAAAAACAAAATTGTGATGAGATCACAGAACTAACGGAGGTAATAAAATGGAATACACACTCGACTGGCTCGTAAACCCTGAAGTATTTGCAGTCAATAGAATTGCAGCTCATTCGGACCATAAGTTCTACACAAATTTGAACGAAGCAAATTCAAACATTTCTTCCCTGATTCAGAATCTGAACGGGACATGGAAATTCACATGGTCAAAGAATCCACTGGAATGGAAATCGGATTTTTATAAAGAAAACAACAGCACAGACAATTTCGACAATATCATGGTTCCGGGACATATGGAATTGCAGGGATACGGAAATCCACAGTATGTCAATACAATTTATCCGTGGGAAGGGTGGGAAAATCTCCGTCCGCCGTTTATTTCCGAAAAGGATAACCCTGTCGGAAGCTACGTCAGATATTTTGACCTCGACGATGCCTTAAAAAACAAGCGTGTGTTTATTTCTTTTCAGGGTGTGGAAACAGCATTTTATATCTGGCTGAATGGTGAATTTGTCGGATACAGCGAAGATTCTTTTACCCCGTCTGAATTTGAACTGACATCTTTTATCAGAGAAACAAACAATAAGCTTGCAGTGGCAGTGTTTAAAAGAAGTTCTGCCAGCTGGCTTGAGGACCAGGATTTCTGGAGATTTTCAGGTATTTTCAGAGATGTTTTTCTATACGCTGTTCCACCTGCTCATTTGCGTGATATGAAAATCATCGCAGACTATGACGGTACAAACGGAATCTTCTCTGCCGTACTTGATATCGAGGGCGACTGCTCTGTAAAATCAGTTCTGACAGATAAAAATGAAACAGTTGTTGCAGAGTCAAACGAAAAAACAATTATAAACCGCACAATCGAAAATGTGAAACCCTGGAGTGCCGAAATTCCAAATCTTTATACGTTTACAGTAATTCTAAGTGACGAAAGCGGAAATGAAATTGAAGTCAGCAGAACGAAAGTTGGTTTCCGCAGATTCGAACTGAAAAACGGTATTATGTGTCTGAACGGAAAGCGTATCATTTTCAAGGGCATAAACCGACATGAATTCAACGCAAAGACTGGCAGAGCAATAACAGAGGAAGATATGTTGTTTGATATTCAGTTTATGAAGAAAAACAATATCAATGCTGTCAGAACCTGTCATTATCCGAACAATTCTCTCTGGTATCAGCTTTGCGATGAATACGGAATCTATCTGATTGATGAAGCCAACCTTGAAACTCATGGCACCTGGCAAAAGCTTGGTGAAACAGAACCTTCCTGGAACATTCCAGGTTCACTTCCCGAGTGGAAAGATGCAGTTCTTGACAGAGCAAAGTCAATGTATGAACGTGACAAAAACCACGCAAGTGTTCTTATCTGGTCATGTGGCAACGAATCATATTGCGGCGAAGATATTGCAGCAATGTCTGAATACTTCAGAAACACAGACCCGACAAGGCTGGTACATTATGAGGGCGTTACAAGAGTTCCGAATAATCAGTATGATTACATTACAGATATGGAAAGCCGCATGTATGCGAAACCACAGGAAATCGAGGAATATCTGAATCAGAATACGGGCAGACCGTACATCAGCTGCGAATATATGCACGCCATGGGAAACTCTCTCGGCGGTATGAGCCATTATACTGACCTTGAGGACAAATATGAAGCATATCAGGGTGGATTTATCTGGGATTACATCGATCAGGCAATTGAAATCAAAAATGATGATGGTAAAACTGTTCTTGCCTATGGCGGCGATTTTGAAGACAGACCGAGCGATTACGGATTTTGCACTAATGGTGTTATTTACTCAGACCGCACCTGCTCTCCAAAAGTTCAGGAGTTGAAAGCACTCTATTCTAATATCAGGATGACGATTAAAAACGGAAATCTGACTGTCGAAAACAGAAATCTCTTTGCGGATACAAGCGATTTATTTTTCATTTCAAGATTGGAAAAGAACGGTGTTGTGTTGATATCAGATACTTTTTCGCTGAACATTCATGCAGGCGAAAGAAAAACCATAAAACTGGAATTACAAAAAACAGACGGTGAAGGAGAATATATTTACCACGTTTCAGCAGTTACCGCCAGCAAAACACTTTGGGCAGATGCAGGACATGAAATTGCTTTTGCATATGAAATATTCAAAGTTAATAATAACACAATTCCAAAGATCAAATACCAGAAGCCGTCCGTTGTATATGGTGATGTAATTATCGGAGTTCACGGAAAAAACTTTTCCATGATGTTTGATAAAAAAGAAGGCGGAATCAGTTCTCTGAAATACCATGGATTTGAATACATCACACGCACACCAAAGGTAAGTTTTTGGAGAGCCATGACAGATAATGATACAGGAGCTGCTGAGCCATATAGTTTTTCTCAGTGGTATACCGCAGGCAAATTTGCCAGATACAAGTCTCTTGCCTCTAAGGAACAGGAAGATTCATTGAAAATCACATTCACTTATCAGGCGGCCTGCATTCCAACCTTCGAGTTTAATGTGAGCTATACCGCATACTTTGACGGAAAACTTGGCATATGTGTTTCATATCCGGGTGCCCCTGAAATGCCTGATATGCCTATTTTTGCATTAGACTTTAAGATGAAAAAACAGTTTCATAATTTTATGTATTACGGTATGGGACCGGATGAAAATTACAGCGACAGATGTAAAGGTGCAAGACCGGGATTATGGAAATCAACAGCAACAGATAACCTTTCCAGTTACCTTAACCCACAGGAATGTGGCAACAGAACGGGCGTAAGAAGTCTTACCGTATCCGATGATACAAACCATGGACTAACGTTTGAAAATTATTCTGTTCCATTTGAAATGAGTATACTGCCATATAGTGCTTATGAGCTGGAAAACGCAATGCACATGGACGAACTGCCGAATATTCGCTATACATGGGTTAGAATTGCCGCAAAGCAAATGGGTGTAGGCGGCGACGATTCCTGGGGTGCTCCGGTACATGATGAGTATAGAATCAATCCAGGTAAACCGATGAAACTGGAATTTGCAATCAAGCCTTTTGCCCTTTGAAAACGCTAAAAAACTGCTACATATTTTATGCAACGGTATTTATGTACATCGGCTGATTAATTATATTGCCTTGCACATCCGATGACTGCGTCATCTCCGTGCAGATCGGTACCGGTAAACGCAATTTATTTATTGCGTTTACTATAACATCTGTTCTCGGATTTCGAACTGAGGCAGTACCCAGCCACCGCTTGCGGCTTGCACTTTAAAGGTTCTGAAAGAAACATTACAATAGTTATCCGGCGGTGAAATGAGGTATCTGTTCTTGAGTTTCTCACCGTCGGCACAGTAAGGCGAATGTTTCTTTCAGGTTCTGTCAAGTGTGGCGTGGATTTCCGGTGAACCTATCGACCAACAGTGCAGAAGAGCCTTTCAATTTCAAATTAAATACACTATTATTTTACATCATTTCATCAGAAATATCAAGAACACAATGCTTTTTGATTGTAATGTAAGCGTCAAATAGACCGTGTCTTTTAAAAGATTTCAGATCATGATATCATGG
>CAMCOJ010000220.1 GCA_945876405.1 uncultured Ruminococcus sp. | reverse complement strand
ATTTAAATCCGATTATCTCGTGAATCGGCGCTAATGGCTTTTTTTCATTAGCTAATAAATAATTAAAAATATAAACTCCTTTTTCCTGAATTACTGATATATTATTCCTCTGACAGATACATTATTCCTGTAAAAGGCGGAAGGTGAACCGTGATTCTTGAATAATTCTCCTTCTGACTGTAGATTATAGATATGCGTTCCTCTCCCCTGTGCGTTGAACCGCTGTAATAATCGTAGTCACTGCTTATAAGTTCAGTTATTTTTCTGTTTCCTGATGCATCAAATGAATATTCAGGATAGTCATTGTCAGAGAAATTAAATGCAGAGATAATCTTTTTATTTCCCATTCCTGTTTCAAAAATATAAACCGATTTTTCACGGGCATATGATTCAAGCCATCTGAAATTATTGTCATTAAATTCATCTCTGTGGAGTGCCGGATATCCGGTATAGATTTTATTCAGATCAGTGAAATACCTGCAGAAGCTGTCATGGACCGGATATTTCAGAATGTCCCAGTCCTGCTCACGTTTCTCATCCCATTCACGAAACTGAGCTATTTCGTTGCCCATGAAGTTAAGTTTCTTGCCCGGATGTGCAAACATATACATATACAAAGCCCTGAGCTGCGGGAACTTTTTATCATAGTCTCCCCACATTTTCTGAGCAATAGCAGCCTTTCCGTGAACAACTTCGTCGTGTGAAAATGAAAGAATAAAATGCTCACTGAAAAAATATTCCATTGAAAAAATAAGCTGATAGTAATGGTCCGGTCTGTAAGCCGGAGGAACCTTGAAATATTCAAGAGTATCATTCATCCAGCCAAGATCCCACTTGTAGTCAAATCCCAGACCGCCGTATTCGGTAGATGCTGTAACTTTAATAAATGATGTACTGTCTTCAGCAATAAGCATGGCTGTAGGATGAAGAGCATGAAGACCTGCGTTCATCTTTGACATAAATGAAACTGCATTCTCATTTATACCTCTGTTGGGGTCACCGCGCCAGTAGATTGCACGGCTTATTGCATCCATTCGTATTCCGTCAAAGTGATATTCCTTAAGCCAGTAATTGGCACATGACTGAAGGAAACACGCAACCTCTCTTCTTGAATGATTGAAGTTTAGTGTTCCCCACTCACTGTTTCCAACGTCATTGTTCGGCAGACTGTAAAGATACGAACCGTCATAATAATTGAGTCCGTAACCATCAATGGCAAAGTGAACCGGAACAAAATCCATAATTACACCTATGCCGTTCATATGACACCTGTCAACAAGTTCCATAAGCTCTTTTGCTTTTCCGTACCTTGATGTAGGACTGTAGAATCCTGTGTTCTGGTATCCCCATGATTCGTCAGCCGGGTGCTCTGAAAGAGGCATAAACTCGATATGTGTAAATCCTCTTTCCTTAACATATGAAATCAGCCTGTCCGCTATTTCGGAATAGGTATACCACCCGTTTTCATTGTTCGGATTGGTATGCCATGAACCAAGATGAACTTCATAAATGCTCATAGGAGAATTAAAGTTTCTTGTTCTTTTTTCAAGCCAGCTGCTGTCATGCCACTGAAAACCGCTCAGGTCAGTGACAACTGAAGCATTGGCCGGACGAAGTTCCATACCAAATCCATACGGATCGCAGTGATCGACAACATTTCCGTCACTGTACGTTATCTGGTATTTGTACAGGCTGCCGAACTTCGCCTTATCAGAGACAAATGTAAATACACCGCTCCGGTCTTCCTGTATCATCATCTCGCCCTGCCACCCGTTAAAATCACCGATGACGTTAATTTTTTTTGCATTCGGGGCATATGTTCTGAAAACAATCCTTCCGTTTTCCATATGTGCCCCGAAAAAATCATAGGCGTCAAATGCCTTTCCGTCATAAAAATCCTGCAATATCATAAATAAACACCTCGTTTTTTACCAGCCTTCTTCAGCGTTTTCAGCATCTCCAGGCTGAGTTTCTTCCTGATTCGGCACCTCAGCAGATTCTCCTTGTCCGTTTTCATCAGGTACAGCATCTTCCTGTACATTTTCATCAGCTGCAGCATTTTCCTGAACCGGTTCCTCATAAGAAAAATCATCAACCGGAACATTTTCCTGAATAGGGTTAAACATATACAGATATGAATCATCATAATCATCAGAAAGTTCATCAATTCTTAGAGTAACAATAAATCCGTCGGAATTGTTTCCGGATATAGAATATCTGTCCTTGTCTCCGTAAGCATCGAATGTGATAGGAATCTCTGTTTTTCCTGATTCCATATCTGCCGGAACATAATAAATCATATAAAATTCATCATCGCTGTATTTGTACTCAAGTGGTCTGTCAAATGTAAAATCCTTAAGAAATCCTACATATTCCTCATATGCAACTCCCATCTGCCTTATAAGTGTGGCATGTACAGGACCGACATATCTGAAGTGCCATGATTCAGCCATGTATCCCGTAATATGCTTGTTCTGCTCCGTATATCTGAGTATCATCCCGTACTTATGGGCATTGTCATAAATCCAGGTATAGTCTTCTTCATTCTTAAGTGCCGGATAGGAATACCCGTCATCTATCGCAAAGTCCATTGCGTATCCTGTATGATGTTCACTGTTTCCCGGAGGTGCTACAAGTTCCGATTCGGAAAGTCCTGTTGTCTCAAGGTCATTTTCGTACATTATCTGCTGTTCGCTGTATGAACGGTATCCGCTGTTGGCAAGAACATCAGTAATTCCTGTAGCTGCCTTAAAATCATCAAGCATGGAATTCATAGCAAGAATCATATTTTTATCAAGTCTCATATCAACAGTATTTACCTTGTATGAATCACTTTTCATTGAATAAATATTTGCAAGGTCAGAGTTACTGCCTTCCTTGTAGGCATATTCTCTGTTTACAAGAATAAGACTTCCCCTGTGTATATCTTCCGAACTGCATTCCACAAACACAGGTGGAATATACGGTTCTTCAGTAATAGCCTCAGTAACTGATACTTCCCCGGGTTCCGAAGTCTCAGTTGTCCTGTTATTCTTTGGAGTTATATTATTTTTAACAGCTAACAGTACTCCGGCTGCAATAAGAAGGAGCATTGACGCAGCTGATATAATCACTTTTGCTTTCATTTTTTATTATCATCCTTTTTGAATAAAATACACACTGTAATTATACCATAAAATCCACTTACTTTCAACAGAAAAAACAAAAAAGAGATACGTTTTTCAGTAAAAAATACACGTTTCAGTAAGCTGAGCCGTACATTTACAGTGATATCATTTTGCTTCCGCTAATTCAATTACTGTTTTTGTATAAATGATTAAAAAGCCAATTAATTTGATTGAAAAATACATTGACATTAATATATTTTAAGTATATAATTATACATGATAAATGAACACAGCAGATGTTCGGATGTGAATCGATGTATTAATTATAGTGAACGTCAAAATAAATTTGACTTTCACTATAATTAATTTATTTTTATTGCCTTGCACATCCGATGACTACGTCATCTCCGTGCAAATCGGCACCGGCAAACGCAATTTATTTATTGCGTTTGCTATAAATATGTAAAAAGGAGAAATAAAAAAATGAACATTTTCTTTAAAAAATCTGCTGCCATGATATGTGCAGTTATCATGGCCGGAAGTGCTGTTTATATTCAGAATACTGAAGGAGCTTATGATGTTTCAGTCTCTGCAGCACAGACTGCAGGACTTACAATTGCAGACATGCCTGAAAATTATAAGTTTGCAGCTGACTGGATATGGACCAACAGGATTCAAAACGAAAAATCCACAGAAAGGCGAAATACAATTTTTGATCAGATAATTGCAGGAAAAGGTACCATTAATTTCGTTGTAAAATGGCAGTCTTATAAAACTATTACGTATGAACAGCGCCAGCAGATGGAAAAGCTGGCCTCTGACAGCATCAATGCATGGAACGACTATCTTGCGGGATATGAAAACTGGCCGTATGATCATATTGATGTAAAAATTTCAGGATGGGCTGTAATAGATGAATCATCAATACTTGACAGACATGATGATGAGATTGTATATACATCAACTATACCGTATGATTCTTCATATGATACCTCAAACGGAACAGAGACAATCCCTGATCTTGAACCCGTACCGCCAAAGGAACTTTCAAGATTTGAGCATTTCGCTGAGACCGGATATGAGTATCCCGGCGGTCCTGACAAAAGATTCGATATGTGTCTGTGGGCTACAGAGGGATTTCCGGCAATAGGCGGATGCGGCGGAGACTGGGGTCAGCGTCTTTCAGATACCGCATATCTGAATATGCTCTCCGGATACGGAATACATGTGCTTGAACATGAAATAGGACATGGATTCGGAATTACTGACTTTTATGGTGGTGAAGGTGAACCGGATGGTTTTCCGCCAGGAGGATTTCCGACGTCAAATGGCGGATCACTTATGATGGCTGGTTCATCCTCTGAAATAACTGACTTTGATGGATGGCTTCTCAGATACATGTGGAGTATGATAAAGGATGAACCTGGCAGATTTGATATCTGTCTCTTATACACATCTCCGAGCCCACGAGACAGGCAGAAATCT
>CAMCOJ010000219.1 GCA_945876405.1 uncultured Ruminococcus sp. | reverse complement strand
CAACATTTTTATTTTGTGTTTCCTACTTATTGCTGTGAATGCCCTTGATAAAAACAGAATAACAATAGGTTCCCGGTTAGTCAACTGTAAACATCATAATGATAGCAAAAACTGACAAAGGACAACTGACAATAAAATAGGTTTGCTGACCGATTTTTGTTACACTGTTGACAGGAAATAGATTATAATGATGATATCGACTGGAGATTTAGTTAATTGTTTTGAGGAGGATTCTTATGAAAAAGTCAAGAAAACGCCTGATTGCCTGGACACTGGCAGCCGTAATGGCTTTGACCTGCGGGTCCGGCGCTGCCTTTGCGGATGAAGTTCAGACAGAGGGCGAAGGTGCAGCAGGCGAGACGGTTAATGTTGAAGCTGAACAGCTTGAGGGTAACACAGAGGACGGGAACACCGTCGATGGCGAGAAGCAGACAGAGGAGAAGGACAATATCAGATTGGGAGCAGAGGGCGAAGAAGAGGGTTGTTACGATTATGAGATTGTGTTTGATTCTGAGAATGAATATCCAATGCTATTTGATGGAGAATCATTAACGGTTTATGCCCAACCGTATGAAGACTCAGACGCATTGCCGGAGGGATACAGCTTATCATGGGAAGTAGGTATTTCAGATGAAACGGTAAGTAACATTACTCCAGTTGATGGAGTAGAATATAAGGAAGTTGAAAATGGACAGTATGAAGGCATTACAATATCTGCGGCAAAAGGATGTTTCGATGAGGTAACATACGTAGATTTAACTGTTGTAGCCAGAATTCTGAATGCTGAGAACAATGAGGTAGGTTCATATTGCAATTTCTTTGGCGGCAGAAGTTCGAAAGCAATCTATTATTTACCTGAAGACATGGAAATACTGGTCAGCGAAACTGATAATATCGATGAGTCAGTGTATGGATATGTATGTAACTCAGATTACCCTGAAGGAATAGACATAACAACAAAGATTGACGGTTTAACGGCTTCTGATGCGGGAATCGTTGATATCAGCTATAGCAATGGTATGTGGAATCTGCGCGCCTTAAAAAAGGGAACTACTGAGTTAATAGCTAAATATAAAGATAATAACAGTGTAGAATGTGAGCACAGATTTAATCTTACTGTGTCAGATACTGTTTACTATAGTTACGAAGAACGTTCTATAGATGATGTTTATGTATTTCCGGGGGAAACGGTTAGCTATACAACATCACTGTCCTGCGGGACTTATGATACAGAAAATGAAGAGACAATCTACAAGGATATTACTGATTATAGTGTAAGCTGGGAGATCGTTCAGACTGACTATGCAAACGGAGAGGAAACAGAAATCAACCATTACCAGATCACTCAGTCAGAAAATGGCAAGAAGATTGATTTATCAATTGATAAATCCAGCCCGGAATCCGAACTCATTATAAAGCCAATATACCATGTCGGTGGTGAAACAATTGAGATTAGTGAGAACTATTTGTATGTAAAAAAGGAAATACTAACCGGAAATATTACTGATAATTATGGTTATAATGAACCTGCCCTGCCGGGAGACAGCTCTGATTATACGTTTAAAGTAAGCTGGAAGAAGTTTGATGAAAAGACCGGCAAGGTAATTGACATGGACACTTCTAAGGTTAAAACTACATGGGACGTTGAATTGTACGACGAGAATTTTGATGAGGATACAACTCATGCCCCATCGGATTATCTGTCATACAAGCAGGATGTTGTTAAACCTAACGTTTTGCATGTTAAGATAAATGATGAATGGGTTGATGAAGATGTAAATGTTAAGATTATCGCAACAGCTTCAACCGGAGATGAGGGCATAAGTACAGAAGCCTACAAATGGATTAACCTGAAAAAAGAGATTTATACATATGAAACAGCTGAATATTTTGCTGCGGCAGGAGACGAAATCTCTATTAATGATCTTAAGCCTCGGGCCAAGAAATATAATGAAGAGAATCCTCAAGGAATAGAGGAAGAAGAATATGACTTTGCTTTTTCGAATGATTATTACAGTGAAATTAAAGATGGCAGCTTGCCTCTGGAGGGAGCGACAGTAAGTGATGATGGCAAAACCCTGAAAATACCGAAGGTTAAAGATGGAGGATATGTTGTTTCTATTTATGCAGATAATGGAATGAAAAGCACAGTTTTTTATGCGCCAATTTATGTAGGGAATGGGGCGTTCAAGCTTTCAACAACGAATTACACATACAACGGCAAAGTGAAAACGCCTTCAATCAGTGTTACTGATGCAGATGGCAATACAGTTCCATCAAGCAATTACACTGTCTCCTATTCAAGCGGACGCAAAAGCGTGGGAACATACAAGGTGACTGTCAAATTCAAGGGAGATCTGTACGGTGGTTCCGGGGCTGCATACTTTAATATCAACCCTAAGGGAACTTCCATCTCCAAGGTATCAAAGGCAAAGAAGGCTTTCACTGTCAAGTGGAAGAAACAGTCCGCGAAGATGGCGACATCCAGTATTACAGGCTATCAGATCAGATACAGTACCTCGTCAAAGATGACCGGGGCCAAGTCCAAGACTGTTAAAGGCTACAAGTATACAAGCAAGAAGATTACAAAGCTCAAGGCTAAGAAGAAGTACTATGTGCAGGTAAGAACCTACAAGACAGTTAGCGGTAAGAATTACTATTCTTCCTGGAGCAGAGTTAAATCAGTTACAACCCGATAGTTCAGACAATAGTAAATTATACATAAACGTCCCGTCTGAACCGCTATTTAGTGCGAATCCTTGCCTTTGCACCGCAACGGCAGGGAGTCTTTTGCCGGGATTATACCTAAACGTCCTTCAGGGAGCCGGGAATAGTGCAATTAGCCCAGTCAATAAGACGTTTAAATGTATTATTCGCACTAAACGAGCATGCGAAAAGCCGAAATAGTAACAATTCACTATGCGGATCCGCAATAAGTTTTGGCTAAAATGCTGACAGGAAATAGAGTATAATGATGATATCGACTGGAGATTCAGTTAATTGTTTTGAGGAGGATTCTATGAAAAAGTCAAGAAAACGCCTGATTGCCTGGACACTGGCAGTATTGATGGCTTTGACCTGCGGGGCGAGTGCTGCCTTTGCGGGTGAAGTTCAGACAGAGGGCGAAGGTGCAGCAGGCGAGGCGGTTAATGTTGAAGCTGAACAGCCTGAGGTTAACACAGAGGACGGGAACACTGAGATCAGCCCGGAGGACGAGAATACCGGGGTAAGTCCGGAAGACGGGAACACCGTCGATGGCGAGAAGCAGACAGAGGAGAAGGACACAGCCAGACTGGGAGAGGAATCGGAAGAGAACGGCTCCTCTGTGCAGGTGAATTATGCAGGTTATATAGAAAGATTATCTGATACCATCTACGCGTTTCCGGGAGAGACAGCAGGCTTTACAACAAAGTTGTTACGTTATGAAAGCAACGAGGAGACAGGAGAATGGTCGGTAAAAAAAGTAGACAACTATACTGTTGAATGGGATGTTGTTCAAAAAGCAGCAACAGAAGGGGATATAATTTATGCGAATTCTGTTTCTACGTCTAAGGACACCAAAAGACTTGACGTGACAGTAAATGAAAACAGTCCGGTATCCAGCATAGAGATTATTCCGAAATTTTATATTGGGGATAAACTGGTTTATGGTGACGGAAAAATATATTTGCATGTGAGAAATTTTTACGGAAAAATAACAGATAATTGCGGGGGTAATGAACCTACGATGCCTGGAGACAGTATTGATTATACTTTTGAAATAGGCTGGAAAGAGTATTATGAAGAGTCAGGTAAGGTTGTTGATATTGACACTTCAGATATTGAAATTAAGTGGGAGGTTGTGTTAAAGGACCGGTATGACAATGAAGATTCAACGCATAACATAAATGATTATGTGTCATATAATGTTGATGACAAGAACCAGAGACTGTTACATTTAAGATTACTGGATAATTGGGTTGATGAGAAAAAATATGTCGTAATAAAAGCAACGGCATCTACCAAAGATGGAAAGAGCACATCTGATGAGAGGAGGATAGCATTAGAAAAGGATGTTGATATATTTGAGACATCTGAATGCATTGCAGAAGCAGGAAGCGTTATTTCCATTGATGATCTCCAACCTCAGGTGAAGCGGTATAATAGTCAAGACCCTACGGGTAAAAAGGTTGATGGATGTGATTTTAAATTCTCGGATGAGTATTTTTTTCTGGAAACAAAAGACGGCAGCGTGCCATTAGAGGGAGTTACAGTAGGTAGCGATGGCAAAACTCTGAAAATACCGAAGGTTGAAGCCGGACGCTACGTTGTTTTAATTATTGTCGAAGAAAAGAATGAAAGGATTGGCATGTTCTATGCGCCGATTAATGTGGTAAACAAGGACGCAGATATGATAACAGATAACGCAGCAACCGGAACGACAGATGGCAGCGGCAATGCTTCAAAGTCAGATAAGGATTCAGCAAAAACCGGAGACGATAACAACCTCGCTCTGTGGCTTGTGCTGATGCTTCTTGCGGGAGCAGGAACAGCCGGCACTACTGTTTACACAAGAAGAAAGAGAACGACTGAATAAGCAAGGCGCTGATACGAAACAGCAAAGGAATATGAGCAGCAGTATAGAGA
>CAMCOJ010000218.1 GCA_945876405.1 uncultured Ruminococcus sp. | reverse complement strand
GCTTATCGCAACTATCAGAAGCCGTGAAATCAGCGCAACTATCATTCTTCAGACAAAATCCCAGCTAAAGGCTATTTACAAGGACAACTCTGAAACCATTGAAGGTAACTGTGATACCATGGTATTTCTGGAAGGTAAGGAAAAAACTACTCTTAAGGACATATCTGAGGCGCTCGGCAAGGAAACCATTGATTTATTCAATGAGAACATTACAAGAGGCCAGTCGGAATCATTCGGAATGAACTATCAGAAGCTCGGAAAGGATCTGAAATCCCCTGACGAGCTTGCTGTTATGGACGGTGACAAGTGTATTGTTATGGTTCGCGGCGTTCGCCCGTTCCTGTCTGACAAGTACAACACTTCAAAACATCCTGAATTTGAAAGAACCGGTATGTATAGCGACAATAACAAAATGGATATCGCAAAATACGTCAGAAGCTTATCAGAACGAAAAGCTAAAACAAGTAGAAAAACATTAGTCACACAATATGAGTGTGCAGATAAATAAGAGGAAAAATGGAAATGAAAAACACAATTACAAATATATCAAAGAAGAGATTCAGACTCTCAAAGAAATACATCGCCGTATTTACTTCAATTGGTGTAATGTCGGCTCTTATGATGAACACTGTTTATGCTGCAGGTGAGGTAAATGCTTCAGCATTTATTACATCAGCCTGTACAGTACTCAAATCAGTAATTATTCTTATTGGCGCCGGTCTTGGTCTCTGGGGTATCGTAAATCTTCTTGAGGGTTACTCAGGCGATAACGGTGCTGCAAAATCTCAGGGTATGAAGCAGATGATGGCAGGCCTTGGCCTTATTCTTCTCGCAATCGTACTCGTACCTGTACTCCAGAACATGATGACAGCTGCTGCTGTATAAAAACGACATTATCATAACTCTTTTTATTGTTGCGGTGGGTGGTGTGGGAATAATAAAAAGATATGCCCGCAAGGAGTGATGTTTAATGGGCGTACTGGAAGATGCGATAACAAACCTTGAGGAATGGTGTAAAAATCTTTTCACAAGTGGAATAAAATCGCAGTTCGACGGTATTTCAGATTTACTTACTGAAACTTTTTCAATGTCAGCCGGCGGCACCGGAGGACTTGTACAGACATTTCTTGTTGGTCATCCGGCTAACTTCACAGGTAATCCAGGCGGAGGCGGTGTAAAAGTATGGAGTACAATTGAAACTCTGTGCAACAATGCTGTAGTTCCGATTGGCGGCTTTGTGCTTACGGTAATTTTGATGATTGATCTGATATCAACCGTTATGCGAGGGAATAATTTCAAGGATTTTGATGATTCAATAATTATAAAATGGATGATTAAGGCACTGTGCGGAGTTCTGCTTATTTCAAAAGTATACTACATAGCATCCGGATTATTTTCATTTGGTACCAGTGTCTGCGGAAGAGCACTGACATCCCTTATGGGAACCGGACCGGTTAAACCGACAGCACTGACACTTGATAAAACGGCTCTGGACAAGCTGGAGCTTGGAGAACTAATGACAGTGTGGTTTTTCTCGCTGATTGTTCATCTGGGGATAATGCTTATGATCGTAGCTATAGTCATAGTTCTTGCATCAAGAATCATTGAAGTATTTATGTATCTTGGTGTTTCCCCTATTCCAATGGCAACAATGATGGACAGCGGTGAATTCGGCTCTGTCGGAAAGAACTGGATTAAACAGCTTCTTGCTCTGTCGTTCCAGGGCTTTTTCATTATCGTGGCACTCGCAATATTTAAAACACTTTTTGAAAATGTCATAACCACGCTTAATACGAGTACAGACGGAATTATCATGCAGATGGCTCTGCTACTGGGTTATACGGCAGCGCTTATATTTACAGTTCTGAGAACAGGAAATATAAGTCGCTCAGTGTTCAACACCCACTGATAAAAGTGTCCCCATTGGGGACAGATAAATTCCGTAATATAAATTCATTCCTGTCCCCACTGGGGACGTATATATTCAGGTACTGCACACTGTCCCCATTGGGGACAGAATAAAAAAGTACAGTGTCCCCACCGGGGACAGTACGGAAAGGAGAAGATATGCCACAGTCGCACTATGTACAGATTCCAAAGGATTTTAATGAAATCAGGCAGAAATTTATGTTTAACCTTACAAAGCGTCAGGTAGTATCATTCGGCATCGGTGCTGTTACAGGCATGCCGGTGTTTTTTCTGATAAAAATGAAGGCAGATCTGTCACTGGCAGTTACCGGTATGGGTATTGCGGCGGCACCTGCAGTTTTCTGCGGAATATATAAGAAAAACGGTCTGTATTTTGAGCAGGTCGTCCGTAATATGGTTAATTTCTTTAAATCACCGCGAAAACGTGTATACAGGTCACTGAATATCTTCAAATCAGTTGATATGCAGATTGAAAGCTTCAGACTGCAGAGACTGCTTATTAAATCGGAAGGAGGAAAAAAACGTTGACATTATTTAAGAAAAAGAAAAAATCCATTACCAGTCTGGAAGCACAGGCAAAGATAATCAGCCGTAAAAAGCCCGACCAGCTTACAGCGGCTGACAGAAAAATAATTGCTACACGTATTTCACAGATAAAAAGGCATAACAGGGACAGGAAAACCGTTCAGAATACTATTGAGTATATGGAAATGTTCAAAGACGGCATTTGTCAGATATCTGAAAACCAGTATTCAAAGACTATCCAGTTTTTTGACGCTGATTATCAGCTGGCTGACTTTGATGAACAGAACTTTATTTTCTCAAAATACTGCGATATTCTCAATTCCTTTGACAACACCACAAAGTTTCAGCTTACGTTTGAGAACCAGTGCAGAAGTCAGAAGAAAATTCTGAAAAGCATCAGCATTCAGAAGGTAAAAGACAGCTTTGACGATATCAGGCAGGAATACTCAGATATGCTGTGTGACAAGCTTCAGTCCGGTGTAAACGGTCAGAGTGCCAGAAAATTTCTTACGTTTACCATTACAGCTGAATCTTATCAGACAGCAAAAAGGATTCTGACAGGTATTCAGAACGATATTGTCAAGCTTTTCAAGGAGATAAATGTTGATGCTGTACCGCTTAACGGCAGTGAAAGACTTGAAACCATGTACTATTCGCTTAATCCATACAGAGACCAGCCGTTTGTTTTCGACTGGAGCATGATGAAAAAAGCAGGAATGGATACAAAGGACTTTATCTCTCCCCCGTCGCTCAAATTCAATAAAGCAAACTTTGAAATCGGCGGTGCTTACGGATGCGTATCCAATATGAGTATACTTGCCGGTGAACTGCCGGATTCAATTCTCAGAGACTTCATTTCACTGCAGCATCTGTTCTGTATCAATATTCACTGTGAACCTATGGATCATCTGACTGCGCTGAAATTTATAAGGCAGAAGCTTGTTGCAGTTGAGTCAACGAAGGTTGATGAACAGAAGAAAGCGTCCGCTGCCGGATATGATCCGGATATTCTTCCGGCGTCTCTGAAAATGTATATTACTGATCTTGAGAAAACACTCGATGACCTTAACAGTAAAAATGAGCGACTTTTTCATATTTCACTTGTAATCCGTAATTACGCTACCACCCGCAAAAATCTGAAGCTGCAGCTTGATATGCTTAAGCGTATCTGTATAAAAAACAACTGTATGATGAGCGTGTGTGATTTTCTGCAGGAGGACGGACTGAATACAACACTGCCTCTGGGTGTGAACAAATCCCAGATATCAAGAGAAATGCATACGTCAGGAATTGCAATTTTCATGCCGTTCACTACCATGGAACTTTTCCAGGAGCACGGCTGTTACTACGGCCTTAATTCAGTTTCCGGAAATATGATTATGGCTGACAGAACACTTCTGAAAAATCCTAACGGTATAGTCTTCGGTGTTCCGGGTTCAGGCAAGACATTCTCAGTAAAAAGAGAAATATTTGACTGTTTTCTTAAAACCAGTGATGACTTTATGATAGTTGATCCTGAAGGCGAATACTACACAATGGTTCAGAAGCTGAACGGTCAGGTAGTAAGAATATCTTCAACGAGCCGGAGCTATATTAATCCGATGGACATTAACTTTGAAGGTTCAATGGAGGAGAATCCGGTTGCAGTAAAGTCAAACTTCCTTATCTCCCTGTGTGAAATAGCTGTCGGTGACAGATACGGACTTGAAGGCGAAGAAAAATCAGTTATAGATAAATGCGTAAGATCAGTTTATACGAGATTCCTTAACAACAACCCTTCATACGAAACCATGCCTACACTGTCAGATCTGCAGGAAGAGCTTAAGAAACACGGTGATGTGGCAAGAAGAGTGGCTAACTCCCTTGATATGTATGTCACCGGTACTCAGAATCTGTTTAACCACAGAACCAATATTGACCTTAACAACCGTATTGTCTGCTTTGATATCAAGGAACTCAGCAATCAGCTGAAAAAGATAGGTATGCTTATCGTTCAGGATATGGTCTGGAACAGAGTTTCAGCAAACAGAGCTGAGAAAAGGTCTACCCGCTACTATATTGACGAATTTCACCTGCTGCTCAGAGAGCCTCAGACTGCAAACTACTCCGTAGAAATGTGGAAGCGCTTCCGTAAATGGGGTGGTATTCCGACAGGTATCACACAGAACGTTAAGGATTTTCTTGCTTCTCCGGAAATTGAAAA
>CAMCOJ010000217.1 GCA_945876405.1 uncultured Ruminococcus sp. | reverse complement strand
GTACAATATATGTATTCATAGGAATGAGATATATTTCGTATATTTACAATTTCCTTGACAGCCAGCTTAAATATCATTTTAATTCATGGATTGTATGGTATTATACTCAGGGAATGGGAAAAACAATAGGATTTAGTCCGCGCCACGATGATATCCTTATGTTTACCAAAAGCAAAAAATTCACTTTTAATCTTGATGACATAAGAGTTCCTCAAAAATATTATCGCTCTGTAAATAATATGAGAGGAGCTAATCCGGGAAATGTATGGGAGTTCTCCCATATGCATTACTGCAGCCGTCATCGCCTTTCTCACCCTACTCAGAAACCTGAGGGTCTGTACGAAAGAATAATCCTTGCAAGTTCAAATCCCGGTGATACGGTTCTTGATCCGTTTGTTGGTTCAGGCACGGCACTCAGAGTTTGTCAGAATACCGGAAGGAACTGTATTGGGATCGATATAAATCCTGAATATGTTAAGATGAGTGAAAATCGTTTAGCAGTACCATTTACCGGATTTGATTCTATTGATGAAAGAATGACGCGTGTTCCTAACGATCTTAATAATCCTGAATTCAGAGAAGAGTATATAAAGAATCACATATGCTGGTTCCTAAAAAATCATGAAGATGCCGTCTGTGAATTCTTAAGGGAAGTAAGAGCAAAATACGGTGTCAAAATGGAACGTGACGGTCAGCTTGAATTTCTTGAGAAACTTGAGAGTGAATATATGTATGGAAAAAATGATACTTCGAATGCCTGATTACTGTTCTGAGTTCAAATGCATAGCAGACAAATGTCGGGATAACTGCTGCATAGGCTGGGAGATAGATATTGATAAAAAAAGTGAAGAATACTATCTGTCATGCGATGGCGAATTTGGGAATAAACTCAGGAATAATATTCAGAAAGGCAAACCAGGATGTTTTATACTCGGTGAAAAAGAGCGCTGTCCGTTTCTGAATAAAAAAAATCTGTGCGAGATAATTATAAATCTCGGTGAAGACAAGCTGTGTCATATTTGCAGTGAGCACCCAAGATATTATGAATGGTATAACGGAGTCAAGGAAGGCGGAACAGGTCTTTGCTGTGAGGAAAGTGCCAGGATAATTATTTCCAGGGACAAGCCTTTTTCGTACATTGAATCGGAAACCTGTGATGACAGTAACGAAGAATATGATGAAAATCTTTATAAGTGTCTTTTTTCCGCAAGAAATAAAATAATAAACCATCTTCAGAACAGGGGATACACATTTTTTGAACGCATTAATGATGTTCTGATGTATGCTGAAAATCTTCAGTATCAGACAGACAATGGAGAATACACCGTACCGGACATAATCCATAGTGCAGAAATCAGAAAGACAGACATCAAAAAATTTCTGGAGTTTTTATGTACACTTGAGATGCTTGATCCGAATCGCGAAAAATACCTCAGATCGTGTATTTTGCTGTCTGATAAAACAGCAAAAACAGAAGAGAAGTTCAAGAATAAATATCCGGAAACAGAATTATACCTTGAAAATGTTGCAGTGTATTTCATATGGAGACATTTCCTCAAAGGCGTTTTTTCCGAGGAGTTTTATTCAGCTGTATTTTTTACAGCATTAAGCTGCGAGGTAATCAGATTTCTTTCTGTTTGCTGTTATCACGAAGACGGTAAATTTGATATAACAGATTTTATTAGGATTGCAAAGGATTACTCAAAAGAAACAGAATATTCAGAAAAAAATATGTCTGTACTGCTGGACGAAGCGTACAACAATAATTATTTTTTGTTATGAGGAGAATAAAAAATGATAAGATGGAAAAATATATTTAAAGGTGAAAAGTGGATTTTGTTTCTGCTTTTGATTTCCTTTATTTTTTCTTTTGGTTCTGTGTCAGTTTCCGCTGATTCAGATGAAGTGTTTACGGTAGGATTTGATGCTGAATTTCCACCATACGGATACAAGGATGAAAACGGTGAATACGTAGGTTTTGACCTTGACCTTGCTGAAGAGGTTTGCAGAAGAAACGGCTGGAAGCTTGTAAAGCAGCCTATTGACTGGGACTCAAAAGACAGCGAGCTCAACTCAGGTTCCATTAGCTGCATATGGAACGGGTTTACTCTCAACGGACGTGAATCACTTTATACGTGGTCTTATCCTTACATAGATAACTCTCAGGTTATTATAGTAAAAAATGACAGCGATATAATTAAAAAAGAAGACCTTGCCGGTTGTATAGTTGTTGTACAGGCTGACTCTTCTGCTCTTGCTGCTTTTACCGGTGATGATGCTTCAGAAGAGAACAGGGAGCTTGCTGCTTCATTTTCACAGCTTCAGCAGGTATCGGACTACAACAATGCTTTTATGAACCTTGAAACAGGAATGGTTGATGCTGTCTGTATGGATATTGGCGTTGCCGGATACCAGCTCGAAGAAAGAAAAGGAAAGTTCAGAATTCTTGATGATACTGTATCAACTGAACAGTATGCAATTGGCTTCAAAAAAGGAAACACTGAACTTCGTGATCTTGTTCAGGAAAGTTTAAATGAAATGTCTGTGGATGGTACTTTTAAGGAAATAGCAGAAAAGTGGGACCTTTCCGATGCTCTGTGCATTGAAAAATCCATTCAGGATGGAATATATCCGGGAGATTCTGACAATGAAAGCAAGTCAAAATACAGCATGGAATATATTTTATCAGAATTAAGCAAAGGTCTTGCAGCAACACTCTCTATATTTTTCCTAACACTTTTGTTTTCAATTCCGCTCGGTCTTCTTGTTACATTTGTAAGACGTTCCAGGATTGGTCTTTTCAGATGGATTGCAAGAATTTATATTTCTATAATGCGCGGTACACCGCTTATGCTCCAGCTTCTCGTGGTATTTTTCGGTCCATATTATGTATTCGGACTTCGTATGCCGGCGTCATACAGATTCTGGGCTGTAATAATAGGTTTTTCGCTTAACTATGCTGCATATTTTGCAGAGATATTCAGAGCCGGTATTGAATCAATTCCAAAGGGGCAGTATGAAGCCGGTGCAATTCTTGGTTATACAAACGGACAGTTTTTCAGAAAAATAGTTCTTCCACAGATGGTAAAACGTGTTCTGCCTCCGGTTACAAATGAAATTGTTACCCTCGTAAAAGATACATCACTCGCATTCGTCCTCTCTTACATGGAAATATTCACCATAGCAAAGCAGGTGTCCGCCGGATGTGCAAGTATTATGCCATTGTTTGTAGCAGGCATATTCTACTATATATTCAATTTTATAATAGCTATTATTATGGAAAATATAGAGAAAAAACTGAATTATTACAGGTAAAGGAGTGCAGAATATGAATCTTCTTGAAGTAAAGAATCTAAGAAAAAACTATGGAAAACTTGAAGTTCTCAAAGGAATAGATATTACAGTAAATGAAGGGGAGGTTGTTTCAGTAATCGGACCTTCCGGTTCCGGTAAATCAACATTTCTCAGATGTGCAGCTATGCTTGAAAAAATTGACGGAGGCAGCATTTCATATAATGGTGAATATGCTGTAAAAACTACTGAACCCGGTTACCCTGAATACGCTCCGGCTGATGAACTGAAGAAGATTAAATCATACTTCAGTATGGTTTTCCAGAATTTTAATCTTTTTCCGCATTATACAGTGCTTAAAAATATTACTGACGCTCCGGTATGTGTTCTTAAGCAGAACAGGGAAGACGCAGAAAAAAATGCCTTTAAGCTTCTTGAAACTGTTGGTTTGTCAGGAAAAGATAAAAGTTATCCCTGCGAGCTTTCCGGAGGACAGCAGCAAAGAGTTGCTATTGCAAGAGCACTTGCCATGAATCCAAAAATGATTTACTTTGATGAACCTACATCCGCACTTGATCCGGAAATAACTGCAGGTGTTCTAAAAATTCTTAAACAGCTTGCCAATGAAAAGAAAACAATGCTTATTGTTACTCACGAAATAGCATTTGCAAGGAATATCTCAGACAGGGTAATTTTTATGGATGGCGGACATATCATTGAAGAGGGAACACCAGAACAGGTTATTGATAATCCTCAGAACGAACGAACCAGACAGTTCCTTAAAACACTTAATACAGCTGATTAACAAAAATCCTTCCCGGGAAAATCAGGGAAGGATTTTTTTTGAATTATAAATTTCTGTAATCAATAACTCTCTTTGTTTTCTTTTCAGACCTTGGCAGAGTTCCGATTGGCACTACGATAACCTTTGGCGTCATACCAATAAGTGATTTAAACAAATCATGAATAGCCTTACTCATTTCATTAAAGTCATATTTTCCGTCACCTTCAACAGTAAGAAGCATTACATCTTTGTTATTGTCATCATCGTGAGCAATTGTAATACTGTATTCGCTTGATGTTCCAGGTATCTTTTTAAGAAGTTCCTCAACCTGACTTGGGAACATATTGACACCTCTTACCTTGAACATATCATCACTTCGACCCTTGATTACATCTATTCTTGGATATTTGCTGCCGCATTTGCATGTACCCGGAATGATTCTTGAAAGGTCATGTGTTCTGAATCTGAGCAGAGGAGCACCTTCCTTTACAAGTGTTGTAATTACAATTTCGCCTTCTTCACCGTCAGGCACTGGGTCACCTGTTACCGGATCAATAATCTCAATATACACATAATCATCCCAGTAGTGAATACCGTTCTCAGCTTCACAGCTG
>CAMCOJ010000216.1 GCA_945876405.1 uncultured Ruminococcus sp. | reverse complement strand
GAGATTTCTGCCTGTCTCGTGGGCTCGGAGATGTGTATAAGAGACAGTATCCAAACAGTACGGTTTAAACTTATCAATATCAAAAATACGTGAAGCAGCTGGTACCGATAAGCAGGGGACCAATGCTTACGGAATGATAAAAGCGGCAGAGCAGCTTGGGTTTTCGGCAAAGGGCGTTAAGGGTGACCAGAACGCCTTTTTTACTGACTTTCCGTTACCTGCTATTGCTCATGTTGTAGTGAACGGAAGTTTACTGCATTATGTTGTTATACATAAGATAACAAAAAAAGAAATACTTATCGCAGATCCTGCTAAAGGTCTGGTTAAGTATACACCTGAAGAATTCTTTAAAATCTGGACAGGTGTACTTATTCTTCTTGTACCTACAGTCAATTTTCAGAAGGGAAATGAAAACAAGGGAGTACTGTCGAGATTTTTCAGTCTGATAATACCACAGAAAAGACTTCTTGTGAATATATTTCTGTCATCACTGATAATTACTGTTTTCGGAATACTTGCATCATTCTACTTCAGATTTATCATGGATGACATAGTTCCGAATTCACTCAGGAAAACACTTGTTACACTCTCGGTAGGAGTTGTGGCACTGTATATATTCAAGTCAGTACTTGAGGCATTCCGAACGCATCTTATGCTGTATCTAAGTCAGAAACTTGATATTCCTCTGATACTCGGATATTATCAGCATGTACTCGGACTTCCGATGAATTTTTTCGGTACCAGAAAAGTCGGCGAGATTGTTTCAAGATTTACTGATGCTTCGAAAATCAGAGATGCTATTTCGAATGCAACTCTGTCTATAATGATAGATTCACTAATGGCGATAGTCGGCGGAATAATACTTTATACCCAGAATCACACTCTTTTTGGGGTAGCGCTTGTTATTGTACTGTGCTATGCGGCGATAGTTTTTGCATTTAACAAGCCTGTAAAGAAAATTAATCAGAAGCAGATGGAAGATAATGCACAGGTAACCTCTTATCTGGTTGAAACGCTTAACGGAATAGAAACTGTAAAGGCATTTCATGCAGAGGATAAGGCACAGTCAAAAACGGATACATTATTTGTAAAGTTAATGAAAAGTGTTTTTAAAGGTGGGATGATACTTAATGCACAGCATACGCTTACAGGTGCTGTATCCACTCTTGGAACAACAGCTATTCTGTGGGTCGGTGTTGTCAGTGTAATGAACGGTGAGATGACGCTTGGAAGCCTTATAACATTTAACGCACTACTTGCATACTTTCTTGATCCTGTCAGAAATCTTATTAACCTTCAGCCAGCTATGCAGACTGCAATAGTTGCTGCAGAGCGACTTAGTGAGATACTTGATCTTGAACTGGAAAGTGAAATGGATTCCCAAAGAAAGATATTCCCTGACTCATTAAATTATCCTGTAAGGATTGAGAATCTTGATTTCCGGTACGGTACCCGAAAGCTTGTTCTGGAAAATATTAATATGACTATTGAAGCCGGAGAAAAAATAGCTCTTGTAGGTGAGAGCGGTTCAGGTAAAACTACTCTGTCCAAACTTCTTATGAATTTTTATCCCTGGGAGAAGGGAGAAATATTTATAGGAAATTACAATCTTAAGGATATTAAACTTGAAGCACTAAGAAGCAGAATTGCATATATTTCTCAGGACATATTTCTTTTTAGCGGTACGATAAGAGAGAATCTTGAACTTGGAAATGAAAATGCTTCTATGGAAGAAATAATAGAAGCGTGCAGATTAAGCAGGGCTGATGAGTTCATAAATAATATGCCTTTAAGATATGAAACAATGCTTGAAGAAAACGGAGCCAATCTTTCCGGCGGACAGAAACAGCGTCTTGCAATTGCGAGAGCACTTCTTAAGAAACCGGATATTCTGATTATGGACGAGGCAACAAGTAATCTTGATTCCATTACAGAGAAGGCTATAGAGAAAACTATAAACAGTCTTTCAGAGAAAATAACAACGATTATCATTGCACACAGACTCAGTACAATAATGAGATGTGACAGGATATTTGTCATGGAGAACGGACGTTTTATTGAACAGGGAACACATAATGAACTGTTAAACCGCAGAGGCAAGTACTATAAGCTCTGGAAAGATCAGCTTCCGGAACATGCGGAGGTTTCAGAAAATGTATATGAAAAAACAGAAAAAGCTGCACCTGAGGATGAGATGTCTCTGTCCTCACAGGTTACTGTGCCGTTTATTGTCCCGTTTTTTAATACCGGTGAAACAGAACAAACAGGAAACTTTGATCCTGCATCAGTAAATGCAGAAGGAGCATCAGCAGTTATGGAGACTATTATGAATACTCCGGTTCCCCGGATCCCGGTGTATTCTGAATCTGATATGAGGAGTGCCGGATTATGAAAGGAATAGTACTTGATCTTAAAGATATTTCAGACAGCAGAGAAATAATGGAGAGCAGAGAATCTCCTGGTATCAGATATTTTATCTATATTCTGTCACTGTTGATTTTGCTTTCAGTTTTATTTTCCTGCTTTTTTGAAATTGATGAGTATACGAGAATTCCGGGCGAAATAAAAACGTACAGTGCATCATCTCAGGTAATATCAGGTACAACATGTAAACTAAGTCATGTATCAGTAACAGAGGGACAGCAGGTAAAAAAAGGGGATACATTATTTGTAATAGACTCCGATTATTCTGCAGAACAGAAAAAAATCATAGATAAAAAGATTGAAGACTGCAGTTCTGAACTTCAGAACACTGAAAAACTTAAGGAAAGTGTTATTCAAGGCAAAAATCTTTTTGACAATACAGACTATGATGAGGATTATTATTACAGATATGAGCAGTATGTTAATTCGGCAAGGCTTTCCGAGAGCGAAATATCAAGATCTCAGAAAACTGATGAGGTCTCGGAAATCGAAAAGGAAGCAAGTCTGAAAAATGCACAGGACAGCCTTTCGCAGAAGAAACAGCTTTTAGCGGAGTACATATGTGTCAGAGAATGTATAGAATATGACTATGAATACGCCGGAAACAGTCCTGTGTCGATATCATTAATTTCAGATTTCCGCAATCAGTATCAGAAGTCATGTCTTAATGCTGACCAGTTAAAAACTGCATATGAAAATATAATGTGTTTATATGAAAACAGTCAGAATAATACATCTGAATCTGAAGATAATGAGATGAATGAAGAAAATCCGGTTACAGCATCGGATGTGGATAATGCAAAATACGCCTACGAAAATGCACTGATTGATTCGGAAAACGTAAAGAATTCGTACATTTCTGATATAAATGTAAAGATAGAATCGCTTAACGCTGAAATTAAAAGTCTGGAAAATAACAGAAATGCTCTTGAAAAAGCAGCGGAATCAGGCAATGATTTTGATGAATATAAAGAGGCTGTTATGGAAAAACTGAAAAATGAAACTATAATATCTCTGAATTCAGAAATTGATTCACTGAACGAAAAACTTGATACATACAGATCCCAGCTTCTTGAGATAAATGAGACTATTAAGAATACTGAGATAAAAGCTGAATTTAACGGTACGGTCACGCTTGTCAGTGATCTGAATCAGGGGGATATTATACAGGGTGGACAGTCACTCTGTACACTGCTTCCGGATGATGACCGGCTTAAGGTGAACCTGTTTATACCTGAAAATGAGATTTCAAAAATATGTCCGGGTCAGAAGACCGAGTATGTTTTTGATGCGCTTCCATATAATGAATACGGAAAGATAACAGGAGAAATAGTTTCAGTATCAGCGGATTCAATTGTAAACGAGCAGACAGGAATGAAATATTATATTGCCCAGGCAGATCTGTCAGCTTTCTGCCTCGAAAACAGCAAAGGTGATAAAAGGGAAATAAAAAACGGTATGCTTACAGAAGCTAAGGTGATAAGCGGGTCAGAAAAGGTGATACACTGGCTGTTAAGGAAGATTAATCTTACGGATTAAAAAATTGTTCATATATCAGATTAAATAATAATACCGGAAGCAATACCGACTGAGTAAAATTCAGTCGGTATTGCCGTTTTCCTCAAGTAAATAAATAAGACACTAAATATACATTCATATAATTAATAATATAATTCATAAGTTATGAACTTATATGTTTGACTATATTGTAAACATTGTTATATGGTCGAAAATATATACAGTGCAAAAAAACAAGTCGAAATTCGCTGTTGATTATATTGATTGACAATAATTAGAATTTGGGTTATAATTATATACATAACAGGGTGCAAATGTGATAAATATTTTATTATTCAAGTCATAAATATGAAATTCTGATGCTGAAAAGAAAAGGATAAATGAAATGAATAGTACTTTTATTGAATTAAATAACAAGGAATTAGAAATAGCAAATGGTGGGGGAGTAGGTGGTGCAGTGGCCGGTGGAATTTTAGGTGGGACTGCTGGATTATTTATATACACTATAGATGCATGTTTTACTGGCGAAGTTTCTTTTAATGGAATTTGGAAATCTTATACTGCTGGTGCAGGTATAGGTGTTTGGTTTCCAGTTTAATAAATGAGGGTATTTTATATGACTACTTTTAAAAGGTATTTTTCAGTATTCTTAACTATTGGAATTGTTATTTTTGTTTTAGGTTGTGCTTTGACCTTAAAAGATAATTTTAAATGGCATAATGTTATTGCTTTTATATTGGCAATTTTCATATACATTTTTCCAATG
>CAMCOJ010000215.1 GCA_945876405.1 uncultured Ruminococcus sp. | reverse complement strand
AGCTTTTTGCGCGTACCTGCGGTATGTGGTCTGATCAGTGGTACGGTACTGAATGGGCAGAGGATGATCCGAATACTCCTGAAAATGAAAGTACTATTGCCTGGGGCGATCATTTCTTCCGTTCATCAGACGGTGGTGAAACATGGGAAAATATAACCCCGGGTCAGCATACAACAGATTACTCAACAAATCCTCCGACCAATGTATTTTCATCACTTCCGATTGATATGAACGGTTATGACTGGATTTACGGAAAAGCATGTCACTGGGGAAGCGGTATCCTTATTGATCCGAGAGATCCTGAAGGTGACAGAATTCTTATGACATCAGGTAATGGTGTATTTGCATGTGACAATGCATGGGATGAAAAGGATATTCAGTTCTACTTCCAGCCTGACGGCGTTGAAGAAGTTGTTTGTCTTGATTTTGTAAGTGTGCCTGGCGGAGATAACTATTCTGCTATCGGAGACTACGATGGATTTATTCACAAGAATGTTTCAGATATTCCGGAACAGTATAAGCCGAACATGGGTTCAACAGCAGCTATTGCATACTGTCCGCAGAATCCTGATGTTATGATTCGTGTTTCTGAGAACAACGGTATCGGCTACTATACACTTGACGGCGGTAAGAGCTGGGAAGAAATTAAGTGTTCCGCCGGCGGTAAGGCTGCAATTACAGAAATCAGTCCGGGTAAATACAGATTCTTAAAGTCCGGAAAGGAAAGCGGAGCTGTATCCTATTCTGATGACTTTGGTGCGACATGGAAAAATGCAGAGGGAATCAATGGTTACAAACCATCATACATTCTCGTGGACCCTGAAGATCCGTCACTTATTTATGCTTCAGGCATAATTTACAACCAGTACTGGGGTTCAAATCCAGCCGTAAAGGAACCGACATTTGAGGAATGTCACTACTCAATGTTTGTAAGCCACGACTACGGTGCAACCTGGGAAGAAAATCCGGTGTGCAAATATGATATGTGTGAGGCGACAGGTGATCCCGCATATATTGCTAAGGATACAGTTGCAATGGCAGCAGGCTGGAATGGTCTTTATATAATCACTGATGAAGGCAAAAAGGCCGAAAAGACAGATGTGTTCTACTGCAAGACAATCGGTTACGGTGCACCTGAAAAGACTGGCGGAGTAAATACACTCTATATGTACGGCAAGCCGGCTGAAACAGATCCTGAAGGAATTTACCGTTCAACAGACGGAGCAAAATCATGGGTATGTATCAATACGGATCATATTTACGGCGGTACAGGTAACGGTAACTTTATCGTTGGTGATATGAACGAATTCGGTTCACTCTATATGTCAACAGTAGGCTGCGGTATTGTATATGGTAAACTTTCAGACGGAAGTTCAGATACACCTCCGACAACAAAGCCTCCTGTTACTACAACAAAGCCGGCGGAAACAACAGAAAAGCCAGCAGTAACCACTGTAAAACCGGCTGAAACAACAGTTAAACCTTCTGAGACAACCTCACATAATCCTGTTGAGTTTATGTACGGAGATATAAATACTGACGGAAAGATTGACGTAACAGACCTTTCATGTCTTTCACTTTACCTTATAGGTGATATGAAACTTGAAGGACAGGGACTTAAGGCAGCTGATACAGACGGTGACGGTAAGGTACTTATGGCGGATCTTGCTAATCTGAGAATGTACCTTTCAAAACTTAAAGATTATCTCGGCCCAAAGAAATAATTGCATAGGTACAAAAACACGACAGATTTTCAGGTATCTGTCGTGTTTTTTTCTACAATTTTGGGTAAATGTACATTCGTGCTTTTGTATAAATTGGCATCTTTATTCTTATTAATCTATTGACATAATAGAAAAAATGAGGTAAAATTAGATTAAGAAAACGAATACATGATTAAATTACATTTTTTTAGTCTGTAATTTAATCTGGGAAAAGGATGTTAAGTGTATGAATTTTACAAATTTTAAAAAAAGAACAGTTGCATTTGCCTCAGCGCTTGCAGTATCACTTGGAGCATTTAATGTTCTTTCTGATGCAGGAAGAAAGGCTGTAATAAATGCAGCAGACAATGTTTCCATGGAATGGGGAACATTAAAAATCGGCGGCGGCGGATTTGTTTCAGGTATCGTAACAGGTCAGAAGGCTATGTATGCGCGTACAGACGTTGGCGGTGCATACAGGTATGATTACGACAAGGAAGAGTGGGTTCAGCTTTTTGATTTTATCACAGAAGAAGACCGCGGACTTCTCAGCGTTGATGCTATGGCTATTGACCCTACCGATGACAATACGGTTTATTTCCTCTGTGGCTGTGCTTACTTCTCAGCGGAAAAGACTGTTATTTTCAAGACAACAGACGGAGGCGAAACATTTGAGGAATTTGATGTAACAGACATGATTCAGGTTCACGGAAACGGAAACGGTCGTCAGACAGGCGAATCAATTGCCGTTGACCCTGACAATCCTGACACAATTTACTGCGGCGGTGACGTTTACGCCGGTGATTCATGTCTTATAAAGTCAACAGACGGCGGTAAAACATGGAATACAGTAAAGGGTTATGGTGAACTTGGACTTTATCCTGAAGAAATCAAATGGCCTACATGGGGCAGCAATATGCGTCATGCTCTTGACAACGGTGAATATTACACACAGAACGGTATTTCAACAATATGCATATATGATGGTAAGGTTTATGTAGGAACATCTACAAAAGGGAAGTACAATGTTGTTGTTGCAGATGTAAAAGATGATAAATTCACTGATATGAGTGCTGATCTTGACAGTAAAAATATTCCGGGAAGGATTACAAGTGACGGAAGAGGAAATATTTTCTTTGCTTTCCAGGGAGGTGTACAGGTAGGTACCGGCGGAACTTCAGGAAGTATCATGAAGCTTGATACAAAGACTGGAAAAATAACTGATATTTCTCCGCTTAAGAATCTCTACAGAACTCAGACAGAAGAATTTGCTGCACCGTCTGAAGGCGGATACAGTGGAGTAAGTGTAGATCCAAACAACCCTGATCACATGGTATCATCAACATGCGGACTTTTTGCCAATGCTCAGCTCTGGGAACCATGGACAGACGAGCACGGTCCTTGCTGGGGTGATAAATTCTTCAAGACAGAAGACGGCGGTGAACACTGGATTGAAATATCTCCTGGTATAACTCCTTTCTGGGGTCAGCCACCTATTGCTGACTATCTTGATGACGGCGGATATGACTGGATCAGAGACAAGGCTATTCACTGGGTAGGTGCTTATGTTATTGACCCTGTTAATCCGGACCGTTCATTATCAACATCAGGCAATGGTGTATTTGCGTGTGATAATACATGGGCTGATCTCCCTCAGTTCCATTTTGAGCCTGACGGTATTGAAGAAGTTGTTTCACTTGACTTTGTCAGTGTCCCGGGAGGTTCAAACTATTCAGCTATCGGTGACTATGACGGATTTATTCATGACGATGTAAGTTCAATTCCTCCGCAGTATGTTCCTAATATGGGTTCAACATCTGCCATTGCTTACTGTCCTTCAAACCCTGATGTAATGGCAAGAACGGCAAATGGTGACGGAAACAATACAGGAACAGGCTTTTACTCACTTGACGCAGGTAAAACATGGACGGCATTTGACCCTGCATGCACCGGCGGAAAACTTTCAATCACTGAACCTG
The DNA here is from genome assembly GCA_945876405.1 of uncultured Ruminococcus sp. Taxonomy (GTDB): domain Bacteria; phylum Bacillota; class Clostridia; order Oscillospirales; family Ruminococcaceae; genus HUN007. The sequence continues at coordinate 1,034 of CAMCOJ010000215.1, read as the reverse complement.
AAAAGGGTACATACAGAATCATAAATTCAAGCACAGGCGGTGCTGTAAGTTATACAGATGATTTTGGAAAGACATGGAAGAAGAGCGAAGGGATAAATGCGAATAAGGGTGTTTATACACTTGTTGACCTTAATAATCCTAAGTATGTTTATGCTTCAGGGGCTCAGCATAATGATTACTGGGCATCAGATGCCAGCAAAAAGGAACCTACTATTGAAGAATCACACTATTCGTTCTTTATAAGTGATGACTATGGTGCAACATTCAAAGAAACACGGATTAGTATGTATGGCTGGGAAGCAACCTGGTTATACACACATACATGTGATCTTGCGTACCTTTCCGAAGGAACTGTTGCAATGGCGACGGATAAGTACGGTGTATACATTATCTCAGATTACGGAAAGACTGTAACACATCTTGATAACGTTGAATATGCAAAATGTATTGGTTACGGTGCTCCTGAAAAAGCGGGAAACCCAAATACACTTTATATCTACGGCAGACCTGGCGCAGATGACACAGAAGGCATTTACCGTTCAACAGACTCAGGTAAATCATGGGTTTGCATTAATACGGACCATCTCTACGGCGGTACCGGAAACGGAAATTACCTTGTAGGTGATATGAATGAATTCGGTACTGTTTACATGTCAACAGTAGGATGCGGAATTGTTTACGGCAGACTTTCAGACGGAAAACCTGATACACCTCCGACAACAAAGCCTCCTGTTACTACAACAAAGCCGGCAGAAACTACAGCAAAGCCTGCAGAAACAACAGTTAAATCTTCTGAGACAACATCAGAAAATCCTGTTGAGTTTATGTATGGTGATATAAATACTGACGGAAAGATAGACGTAACAGACCTTTCATGTCTTTCACTTTATCTTATAGGTGATATGAAGCTTGAAGGGCAGGGGCTTAAGGCTGCTGATACAGATGGTGACGGTAAGGTGCTTATGGCGGATCTTGCTAACCTGAGAATCTGTCTCTTATACACATCTGACGCTGCCGACGATACTCCTTGTGTA